>JAQGKM010000456.1 GCA_028290125.1 Hyphomicrobiales bacterium
CGCGCAGGCCCGATTGTTCGATCACGTCGAGCATTGCATCAGGCGATATCGCGCCGTCGCGCAGACGTTCGAAAAGCGTGTAACCGCCGGACGCGCGATAGGCCTCGTAATCGATCTCGCAGATTTCGCGCGGCGCCGACGATGTCTCAGCCCGCACGGCCTCCACGGTCGCGGGCGCGATGACGTTCTGGCCGACGACGGCGGCAGGCGCGCAGGCGCATTGGCCGATGCAGGGCGCGCGCAGGATGCGGGTGTCGGGAAGCGTTTGCGCGGCAAGCGCGGAAATCAGTTCCTCGGCGCCAGCCAACTGGCAGGCGATGCTGTCGCAGACGCGGATCGTGCGCGACGGCACGGGCGCATCCTCGTCCTTCACGACATCGAAATGCGCATAGAAGGTCGCCACCTCATAGGCTTCCACGAGGCTGAGACGCAACTCGCCCGCGAGCGCGGCGAGATGGCCGGCGGAGATCTGTCCGTACGTGTCCTGCACGAGATGCAGATATTCGACGAGCAGGTCGCGCTGGCGCGGCCGGGCGCCGAGCAGAAGGGCGATCTCGGCCTCGGCGCGCGGGTCCGGCGCGCGGCCTTTCGGGCCTTCGCGTCCCTTGCCGCCACGTCCGGGATGGGGTGGCCGTTCAACCGTGTTCATGCTGCTCTCACGCGCGATATTCGGCGGCTATTCTAGACAATCGCGGCCGTCGCACAAACGCGCCGCTCAGTCGGGCGGCGTGCCGTTGGCGGCGAGGATCTCGCCCGCAAGATAAAGCGAGCCGCAGATCAGGATGCGCGGCGCAACCGTCCACTCGTTGGCGGCCAGCAGGTCGAGCGCCTGTTCGATGGTCTCGCAGGCGGCGGCGGGAATGCCCGCGCCTTGCGCCAGCGTGGCGATGTCCTGCGCGCTGCGGCCCGCATGATCGCCATGGATCGGCAGGCCGAGCAGTTCGCGGGCAAGGCCGGAGAAGTGCTTCAGGAAGGCCGCCGTGTCCTTCGTGGCGAGTGAGCCGCAGACCAGCACGAGCGGGCGAGGCGATTGCTCTTCGAACTCCGCCATCGCCTCGGCGAGCACGCGACCGCCGGCTTCATTATGGCCGCCATCGAGCCAGAGTTCGGCGCCCTTGGGCAAGCGCGCGACGAGCGCGCCGCGCGTCAGCCGCTGCAGGCGCACCGGCCATTCGGCTTGCGCAAGGCCCGTCTCCATGGCGGCGGCGTCGATCCCGGGCGCGACCTGGCGCAGGCACGCGATGGCGAGCGCGGCATTGTCGATCTGATGACGGCCCGGAAGGCGCGGCAGCGGCAGGTCGAGCAGCCCCTGCGCGTCCTCGTAGACAAGACGTCCGCTCTCCTCGCGCGCCGTGAATTCGCGTTCGGCGAGGCAGAGCGTCGTCTGCGTGCGGCGCGCCTCGCGTTCGAATTCGCGCAGCGCTTCGACCGACTGCTTGCCGATGAAGGCCGGCGCGCCGCGCTTGATGATTCCGGCCTTTGCGGACGCGATCTCGGCGATCGTGCGTCCCAGAAATTCGGGATGGTCGAACGACACCGGCGTGATCACGCTGGCGAGCGGCGTCTCGATGACATTGGTCGAGTCGTAACGTCCGCCAAGCCCGACCTCGAGCAGCAGGTAGTCGGCTGGATGTTCGCTGAACAGCAGCAGGGCCGCGACCGTCGTGATCTCGAACATGGTGATCGCCGCGCCGGCGTTGGCGTCCTCGCAGCGCTGGAAGGCGTCGACCAGCATGTCTTCGCCCACGAGCTGGCCGCGCCCCGGCGCGCCGAGGCGGATGCGCTCGTGGAAGCGCACGAGATGGGGCGAGGTGTAGACATGCGCGCTGGCGCCCGAAGCCTCGATCATCGCGCGCATCAGCGCGACCGTCGATCCCTTGCCGTTGGTGCCGGCGACGTGGATGACGGGCGGCAGGCGTTGTTCCGGGTGACCGAGTTTCGCCAGCAGGTCGAAGGTGCGGCCAAGCGACAGGTCGATCTTGCGCGGATGCAGCCCGAGGAAACGCTCCAGCATTTCCTCGGATGATGTCGGCGCGCGTGCGGGCACGGGCGCGCTCGTCAGGCCGCTTCGGCGTGACCGCCTGACGGCGTTTCGTCGTCGGCGGGACGCGCGCCGCCCGGCTGCTTGGTGAGCAGCTTGCAGAGCCGCGCCAGCGTAGCGCGCATTTCGCCGCGCGGGACGACCATGTCGACCATGCCGTGGCTCTTCAGATATTCGGCGCGCTGGAAACCGTCCGGCAGGCGCTCGCGGATCGTCTGCTCGATGACGCGTGCGCCAGCGAAGCCGATGACCGCGCCGGGCTCGGCGATGTGGATGTCGCCCAGCATCGCATAGGACGCCGTGACGCCGCCCGTCGTCGGATTGGTGAGCACGACGATGTAGGGCAGTTTCGCCGCGCGCAGGCGCTGCACCGCGACCGTGGTGCGCGGCATCTGCATCAGCGAGAACATGCCTTCCTGCATGCGCGCGCCGCCCGAGGCGGTGAAGATGATAAACGGCGTCTTGCGGGCGATCGCCGCTTCCATGCCGGTGATGATCGCCTCGCCCGCCGCCATGCCGAGCGAGCCGCCCATGAACTCGAAATCCTGCACGGCGACGACAGCCGGCGCGCCCTCGATGGAGCCGGCGGCGAGTTGCACCGCGTCCTGCTCGCCGGTCTTGGTGCGATATTCCTTCAGGCGATCGGTGTAGCGCTTCACGTCGCGGAACTTCAGCGGATCGACCGGCACCTCCGGCGTCGCGATCGACTCATAGGCGCCGTCGTCGAACAGGCCGACGAGACGGGCCTTGGCGGGGCAGCGCATGTGGAAGCCCGAGCCCGGCACGACATAGAGGTTGGCCTCGAGATCCTTGTGGAACACGAGCGCGCCGGAATCCGGGCACTTCACCCAGAGGTTCTCGGGCGTTTCGCGCTTCAGGAACGAGCGAATCTTCGGCGGGACGACGTTGGAAATCCAGTTCATCGAATCCTCGGATCTATTCTGCTGCGATCTTGCGTGCGCTGCGCACGCCATCGGCGATGTCGGACACGAGTCGGGTCACGGCGGAAATCGTATCCTTCGTGGCGCCGCCGGTTCCGTCGAGAGTCTGTTTCAACGCATCCACAAGCGAGGTGCCGACGACGACGCCATCGGCATGCGCGGCGATCTCCGCCGCAGACTGCGCGTTCTTGACGCCGAAGCCCACGGCGATCGGCAGGTCGGTCTTGGCCTTGATGCGTTTCACCGCCTGCGCGACGCTCGAATAATCGGGCGTCGCCGCGCCGGTGATGCCGTTGATCGACACGTAGTAGAGGAAGCCCGACGTGTTGGTCAGCACCTTGGGCAGGCGCTTGTCGTCGGTGGTCGGCGTCGCGAGGCGGATGAAGTTGAGGCCGGCCTCGAGCGCCGGCAGGCAGAGCTCGTCGTCCTCTTCCGGCGGCAGGTCGACGATGATCAGGCCGTCAACGCCGGCTTCCTTCGCTTCGACGACGAACGACGGCACGCCGTGCACGTAGATGGGGTTGAAGTAACCCATCAGCACGATCGGCGTGTCGTTGTCGGTCTTGCGGAACGCACGCACGAGATCGAGCGTCCTGTTGAGCGACATGCCGGCTGCGAGCGCCCGCAGGCCCGCGGCCTGGATCGTCGGACCGTCGGCCATCGGATCGGTGAACGGCATGCCGAGTTCGATCACGTCGGCGCCAGCCTTCGGCAGCGCGCGCACGAGATCGAGCGAGGTGGCGGGATCAGGATCGCCGGCCATGACGAAAGTCACGAGCGCGGCGCGGCCCTCGGCCTGGCATGCGGCGAAGCGCCGGTCGATGCGCGACGTCATTACATGCCCCCCAGATGATCGGCGACGGTGAAGATGTCCTTGTCGCCACGGCCGCAGACGTTGACGACCATCAGGTGATCCTTGGGCTTCGTCGGCGCGATTTTCATCACCTGCGCGAGCGCATGCGAGGGTTCGAGCGCCGGGATGATGCCCTCCAGTCGGCAGCACAGCTGCAGCGCGTCGAGCGCTTCCTTGTCGGTCGCCGACAGATACTTCACGCGGCCGATGTCGCGCAGCCAGGCGTGCTCGGGTCCGATGCCCGGATAGTCGAGCCCGGCCGAGATCGAATGGCCCTCGATGATCTGGCCATCGTCGTCCATCAGCAGATAGGTGCGGTTGCCGTGCAGCACGCCGGGGCGTCCGCCCGCGAGCGAAGCGGCATGACCCTCGGGAAACTCGAGGCCGTGACCGGCGGCTTCAACGCCGAAGATCTCGACGCTCTTGTCATCGAGGAAGGGATGGAACAGCCCGATGGCGTTCGAGC
>JAQGKM010000279.1 GCA_028290125.1 Hyphomicrobiales bacterium
TCCTTGTCGCGCTGGTCGGCGGAGGTCGCGATGCGGAACGCGACCGGGTCCTGACCGGTCGAGTAAGCCACCTCGTCCATGAAGCCTTCGTTGGCGAAGTGAATTTCCGGCCCGAGCGGATCGCGCAAATGCGACGAGCGCAGCGGGCTGACCGTGTCGAGGAACGGCGGGATCACTTCCCAGGTCTGCTGCTTCATCGGGAAGGCGTAGGATTCTTCCGGAGTCGCATAGGTCAGGCCGGGCTTGGGCGCATATCCGATCATCTGCGCGCCGAGGTTGTCCGACGGGTCGGATTCATTCGACGACACATTGAGACGGTCGAAAGCCTTCGAGTGGAAGTGCCATGCGACGACCTTGCCGTCCTTCAGACCGGCGCGGACCGTATGGATCGACGCGGGGCTCTTGGGATCCCACGCGGTGCCTTCATGGCGCATGCCCTGGTAGCGCACCGGCTTGCCGGTGGCCTTCGAGAACAGCGCCGCGAAGACGGCGGCGTCGCCGGCGTCGTTACGGCCGTAGGAGCCCGGGCCAGCCGCCCAGATGCCACGCACCTGCTCCGGCTTGAGGCCGAGCACCTGCGCCACGCCATCGCCGGCGAAATGCGGCTTCTGCGATCCGGTCCACAGCGTCGTGATCCCGTTGGGCTGGTAATCCACGACCGCGCAGGCCGGCCCCATCGAGGCATGCGACTGGAACGGCCATTCGTAGGTCGCCTCGATCACCTTGTCGGCGCCGCTGAACGCCTCGTCGACCTTGGCCTTGTCGACATTCTTGGCGGCGCCGCCGGACTTGATCGACTTGGCGTTGCGGATGTGGGTGTAGAGATCCTTCTGGTCGGGGAAGGGGGCCTTCACGTCCGACCACGTCACCTTCAGCTGGCGCGCGGCCTTGATGGCGTCCCATTCCTTCGGCGCGACGACGCCGAGAAGTCCCTTGTCCCAGATCACTTTCGCGCCCGGGATATCCTTGATCGAGGCTTCGTCGACGGCGGTCGGCACGGAGCCGGCGACCGTGGGCAGGATGGTGCGGGCGTGCAGCATGCCCGGCAGCTTGATGTCGGTCACGTAATTGTCGGTGCCGAGCAGCTTCCAGGCGACGTCGCGGCGGGGCGCAGAGGTGCCGTAGACCTTGTACTCTTTCGGGTCCTTCAACTTGGCGCGCGTCTTCATCGAGAGGTTGTTGCCGATCTGGCCGTTCCACTCGACTTCCGTCTCGAACCAGCGTCCGCCGATCAGCTCGGAATAGCTGGTCTTCTTGGCCGGGTTGCTCTTGGACGTGATCGCGCCGTCAGCGGTGGCGAGATCCTCCATCGGCACGCCGAGCTGCTTGGAGGCGAGTTCGAGCATGACGTAGCGCGCTTCAGCCGCGGCGTTGCGCAAGGTGGCGCCGCCGTGCGAGACGCCGGTCGAGCCGGACGCGCCGCCCTGGTTGAGGCTGGTGCCGGAATCGCCCGCGAGCACGATGACCTTGTCGGCCGGCAGGTCGAGCTCTTCGGCGACCATCTGGGCGACGCCGACGTCAGTGCCCTGGCCCATGTCCATCTTGCCGAAATAGGCGATGGCCGAACCGTCAGCGCGGATCGAGATGTAGGAGGCGAGTTTCTTGGGGTCGAGCGGCGGGCGCTTGTCGGTCCCGAAGGTCGCCGCCTGCGCGAGCTGGCCCGGCAGCAGGACCGAGACGGTCAGCGCGCCGGTGGTGCCGAGGAAATGGCGACGATTGATGTGGCTGTTCATGGGGTCCCCTCCTTACGCCGTGGCCGCGCGGCGAACCGCACGCATGATCGACGCATGAGTGGCGCAGCGGCACTTCAGGCCGGTGAGCGCTTCCTCGATCTGCGTATCGGTCGGCTTCGGGGTGGTTTCGAGCAGCGAAACGGTGGTCATGATCCAGCCGTTCATGCAGTAGCCGCATTGCGGAACCTGCTCGTCGATGAAAGCCTGCTGCACCTTGTGCGGCTTGCCGTTGGCGTTGAGGCCGCCCATCGTGGTGATCTTGCCCGCGCCGATCGAATCGACTGGCGTGGAGCAGGAGCGGACGGGCTGTCCATCGATCAGGACGGTGCAGGCGCCACACTGGGCGAGGCCGCAGCCGAACTTCGGGTTCTTGAGACCGAGATCGTCTCGCAGGGCATAGAGAAGCGGCATGTCAGGATCCGCGTCAATCGTATGCGCCTTGCCATCGACATTGAGTTCGATGCGTTTGGCCAAGTCTTCCTCCTCGTTTTCAGGATCATATATCCCGTTTGGTGGCGCATCCTGTCAGCTTTTGCCGGCAGGGCCAATATGCTTCTGCCGTCGCAGCCGCGACTGTGCGAAATTATGAACGCAAACCTGACGCAGGCGCGGAATGAACGAGTTCTACCGACGTGAACACGCTGCGGCCGCCGTCGCCGCGCCCCTGATCGTGACGGCTCTGCTCGACGCCGATGCTGCAGCGCGTTTCGAAGCCATGCGTCGCGCCTATTTCCCGGCCGCGCGCAACAAGACCCCTGCGCACCTGACGCTTTTCCACGCCTTGCCTGGCGCACAAATGGCTGAGCTTGAAGATGAACTTGCAGAAAGGTGCTGGCAGGCCGAGCCTTTTGCAGCCGTTGCGTCGAGCCTGCGCTTCCTGGGAGCCGGCGTCGCGGTCAACATCGATGCGCCGCCGCTTGTTGCGCTGCACAGCGGCATTGCGCAGAGTTGGCATCACGTTCTCACGCCGCAGGACAGGCAGCGTTTCAACCCGCACGTGACCGTTCAAAATAAAGTGACCCCGACACATGCGCGGCAGACCTTCGACGCGCTGCAGGCGGTGTTCCAGCCGTTCGACTTCATGATCGAAGGCCTCGAGCTCTGGCATTATCGCGGTGGACCCTGGGAAGCCGCAGGACGCTTCCCGTTCGGCGGCGCGCCTTCTTAAGTCTTCAGCACCGCGCAGGCGCCGCCCTTGGCGCGGATGCGGTCGCAGATCTGGTTGGCGGCCAGCCGCGTCGGCGCCGGCACCCGCACGCGATAAAACGGTCGCGAGCCACGGCTGCGGAAGCGCGTGCCGATGATCATCGGCTGCTGCTCGCCAATCGCGGAGGCGACGCTCGACAGATTGCGACGGAAGGCGGCCAGCGCCTGTCCGCGGTTGAAGTTGGCGGCAAGCTGAACGCCCCACGGCGCCAGCGCGGCGGCGACCAGCGAACCGACATTCCGGTCGAACCCGTTGCGCCCGAGCGCGACCACGATGGTGAGGCATCTGGCGTCGCGCTCGTGCGCAAGGTCCTCGTCGCTCTTGCCGGCCGCCCAGTCTTCCGCGGGCGCGCCCGTGATCGACGCGACGTAATCGCGCGTCTCCGCCGGCAGACCGCCGCGTTTTTCCGTGTAGGCGGCGACGCGAGCCGGCCCGCCATTGTAAGCGGCGGCCGCGAGGCCAAGATTGCCGAAGCGATCGCGCAGATCGGAAAGCAGGCGGGCTGAAGCCGGTATCGCCTGCTCGGGATCGAAAGGGTTGGCGAGGCCGCGCTCGGCCGCAGTCCCGGGCATGAATTGCGCGACGCCCTGCGCACCCGCGGGGCTCACCACGTGCGGGCGGAAGGCGCTCTCCTTGAAGATCAGCTTGGTGAAGAACCCGACCGGCAGGTTTTCGCGCGCGGCCGATGTCTCGACCAGCCGGCAAAGCGCCTCGCGCAGGGATTCCTGTCCGGCCTGCGCGCGGACATCCGTGGACGCAACCAGCAACACCGCCCCGGCGAGCAGCGCGCCTTGCAAACGAATTCTTGTCATTGCTTCGCGAATTTTATCGAACGCCGCCAGCCCGGTCACAAATCTCTCATCTCTTTGTGGGAGATCAAGGCCCAAGCGGGTCATTGACCCGACTATTGTCCCTCGCGTTTCGTTAACGAAACCTATGTGTCGGAGCTGAGTTATGGCCGATCCCGTGCGGCGGCTGCATCTGGTCGCGGAGCCTGGTCTGGACGCGAAAAGCATTTACGAGCCTGACGCCGTCGCCGTCATGGTGGAGGCGCTGGACGCCAGCTGGCTGGCGCTGGCCTTCGCGCATTTCGATGACGAACAGGAAATGCTGGCCACGCGCGAAGTTCTGGCGAAACGTATCCTGCAACGTGTCGCCGCGGGAGAGCGTCGCGTGCCGGTCTTGTCCGGTGACGCGCTTGGCGCGTTGGAGCCGCGGGCCGCGAAGTCCCCGGGAGGTCAGTCATGGCGCGTTACGAGGTACGCTTCCTGAAGGATGTCTGCAACGACACGGGCCGGGCGGCCTGCGTGCTGCAGCATGTCATCGCCATCGAGGCCGCCGACGCCCTGCGTGCGCAGGACGAAGCCTGCACCCTGTTCTGCCTGCACGAGAAGGTCGGCCATTGGCGCGATCATGCCGACCGGGTCGATGTGATCGAGATCGCACTGCCGGTCCGGATACGACGTCGCCCGTCCTGAGTTGGGGACGGCCGTCGCCCGTGGTATGGCTCAAGCTGCATTTCCGTTGATCCTGCGCGCCGTTTTTCAGGGCGCTGAAGTTCTTTTGAGGTTTTTCATGCGGGCGCTCGTCGTCTTCGCGCATTATTTCCGGGCCGAGCCAAACCCGACCTACTCGTCAAACGACGCCCGCCGCCGGGAGGTGCGGCGGCGATCGATCGAACGGGTTCTGCTGGCGTGGCGGGCGCATTTCGGCGAGTCCGCCGTCCTCAATGTCGAACATCGCAAGTTCGAACTCGCCGCGCCGGCGCTCGACGCGCTCGATCTCGTCGTCCTGGTGAACCGCGACGATCATCTGCTCGATGACGCTTTGCTTCAGCGGTGCGGGGTGCAGAAGATCGTGGTCGATCTCGATCAACCCCGCGCGCTGCCCTTTGCGGCGCATCGCGTGATGGCCGACCGCAAGACGCTCTATGACTGGTTTGTCTATTCCGAAGAGGACCTGCTGCTCCACGATGCAAGCCTGTTCGGCAAGCTCGCGGCCTTTCAGGCCCAGTTCGGCCCGCGTCGCGTGCTCCTGCCGAACCGTTACGAGATCAACGCCGCAGCGTTGAGGCCCAAGACCTATATCGACGGGGACCTGCGCTTCGCGCTGATGTCGCGTCTCCTCGCCATGGTGGAGGAGCGCGACGACATCCTCGTCCATCGCCGGGATGACGGCGTGGTGAAATATGCACGCGCGCGAAATCCGCATTCCGGATTTTTCGCGCTGAGCGCAGAACAGTTGGGTGTCTGGTCGCGCCAGCCGCATTTCCTCGACATGGACTGTTCGTTCATCTCACCACTTGAAAGCGCTGCGACGCTGGGGCTTCTGAAAACCTTTTCGATCTTCAAGCCAGCCCAGCCGATGCATCATCTGGAGATCGAACACCTCGACAACAAGTTCTCCGGCATGCCGCTGCCTGTGCTGCTGCGCGGCGAAATCGGCGCCGGCTGATCTAATCCGGCGGCGCAAGGATGCTGCGCGCACGCTCGAGCGTTGTGGCGGGCAGGGCGTAAAACGTGTCGATCAGACGGACGATGTCACGATCGTCCATCGCGTTGATCTCGATCCCGCCCCGCGCGGCGGCGCCGAGAAAGTCCGGATCCTCGATCACGGCCGCGAAGGCTCGTCGCAGCGTTTCGACCCTCTCGGCGGGCGTGCCGGGCGGCGCCGCGAGCGCCTTGCCGAAGTCCCACGGGCCGAAGATCAACGAGAGAATGTCGCGCGACTGCGCGTCTGGCGCGAGGTCGAGCGCCTGCGGGACGAGATCGCCGAGTTCGCGATGCGGATGAAGGCCCGTCTGCAGCAGGATGCGAAACTTGCCGGCCGCCAGGTCGGCGCGCGCACTCGGCCCGATCGACGAGACGAGAAGTCCGCAAAAACCGTCGACCTCGCCGCGTTCCGCCGGGTGGCGGATGTCGAGAAGGTTGGGATAGCCGAGCACGATGTCGAACTTGAAACCGAGCAGGCGCGCGAGCGCCCGCGCCTCGAGCGTCGACGACGCGGCCGGACCGGTGCCGCCGAGAATTGTGCGTCGCGTCCTGAGATCCTCAAGCGTCCGGATCTCCGGGCTCCAGACGGCGCACACGCCGACTTCGCGGTTGAGGCTGCCGATCCATGCGAACTGGCGCGGGTCGTACCGCGCCTTCGCGGGGTTGAGCAGCGGTTCTGTGACATTGCCGGGCGCCGGCATGGCGAGCGTCAGGCCGTCTTTAGCGGCCTCTCGCGCGAGATAGGTGGTTGCACGAAGTCCGCCTGCGCCGGGCATGTTCTGCACGACGACCGCCGGCGTTCCGGGAATGTGGCGTCCGAAATGTTGCGCCAGCAGGCGCGCATAGGCGTCAAACGCGTTGCCCGGACCCGGGACGAGCGGGCCGACATGGCGCGCCATCACGCGAGGATCGGCGTCCGCCGTTCCGCCATTCTCATAACCGACAAGGATGCGCAGCGTCTTGCCGGCGAAGAACGGCGTCGTCTCCTGCGCCATGCCGGGCGAGGTCGCCAGCAGGGCGCCGATGATGATGGCTTGAAGCGTTCGCCTCATCGCCACCGCACACGCTGCGGAAAGGGCAGGTCGCGCATACGGGCGCCCATCGATACGGTCGAGAGTTGGAGTGGAGCGGGCGAAGGGAATCGAACCCTCGTATGAAGCTTGGGAAGCTTCCGTTCTACCATTGAACTACGCCCGCGACGCGGCCTTGGCTGCGCGTGCATCATAGCCGTTCACGGCATGAGAGTTCAAGAGGGCGAGCAGCCACGTTGCGCTGCTTCGCACAATAACCGCCCCGGAACCGTCACGGCGCATGCAAGTTGGATGGTCGCTTCGAGGGCGCCGTCGGCAAGGCGGCTCTCATCATCAAGGAGGAGCACAACATGCGAAATCAACTTCTCACGGGCGTTGCGATTGCGGCGCTGTCTTTGAGTGTGGCTGGCGCGATTGCTCAGGAGCGCAATTCTTCTTCGAGCGCGGCGCCCGGGGCGTCATCGGCGCCCACCTCAGGATCTTCCACGTCTGGTGAGCGCAGCGGCGCGGCGGCGGGCCGGAGCGAAGAGCGCTCGGCGCAGGGCCAGCGCGCCTCTGAAGGCGCAGGTCGTGACGGCGCCGGCCGCAACGCGAGCGAGCGCGGCCAGGAGCGTTCCGCGCAGGGGCGCGAGAACCAAGGGCGCGACAACAATGGGCGTTCCGCGCAGGGACGCGACAACAATGAGTCCCGTGGCGCGGCGCCGTCGTCTTCGGCCAGCGGTCGCGACAACGACCAGAAATCCAGCCCGACCAGCGCGCAGTCGAATGACCGCGACCAGAAGGGTGGGGCGGCTTCGTCATCCACCTCGGCGCAGCGCGGGTCGTCGGACCAGAAACCTGACGCCCGCAGTGCGAACGACGCCAGCAAGTCGGGCGCGAACGAGCGCAACGGCCAGCCGTCGTCCTCGACCGCAAATTCGAACGAGCGCGACAGCGACCGCAACCGCTCGCAGTCGACCTCGACGCAGAACGCGCCGTCGCAGTCCAATCCGCGTGAAGGCGCGGTGCAGAACAACAACCAGAATCCCTCGACGTCTTCGTCTTCGTCCGCCACGAACACGAACACGTCGAGCTCGTCGACCCGCACTGGCTCGGAGCAGAACCGTTCTGCGTCGGGCGGACAGAACTCGACCAGCGTGCAGGTGCGTGGCGAACTGAATGTCGACCAGCAGTCGGCGACGCGCGTTCATGATCGCCTGATCCGCGACAGCAGCGCGCGCGAGACCAACGTCAACATCAACATCGACCTCGGCGGCCGCATCCCCGATCGTGTTCGCCTGCGCCCGGTGCCGGCGGAAATCGTCGAGATTTCCCCGCGCTACCGCAATTACGAATACACGATCGTGCGTGACGAGATCGTCATCGTCGAACCCAAGACCAAGAAGGTCGTGCAGGTCATCTCGGGCGGCGGCGGTGGTGGCCACAAGTCCAGCCATACGGTGCGGCTCGACACGCGGCAGCGCGATGTGGTCAAGCGCGACGTGCTGAAGACCCGTACGGGCTCGGTCAATCGGCAGGACTTCAACGTCGAATTGCGCGAAGGCATCGAAGTGCCCGACCGCGTGACGCTGCAGTCCTTCCCGGAAGACGTCTGGCGCGACGCGCCGGAGCTGCGCGAAGTGCGCTACTTCATCATTCAGGATGAGGTGGTGCTGGTCGATCCCGACACCCGCGAGGTGATCGAGATCCTGCGTTAAGACAGAACAGAACCCCTCCCGCAATGCGGGAGGGGTTTTCGGCCAGCGCCACGCTTGACGAACGCCGCGCTCTCGCCCATGCACCCGCCATGACCGACTTCGCCATCGCCAAGCCCGCCACTGACCTGCGCATCACCAGCGTCGTCGGGGCCGCGCATT
>JAQGKM010000306.1 GCA_028290125.1 Hyphomicrobiales bacterium
TGATGGGGCACGGCATCGCGCAGGTCTTTGCGCGCGCCGGCTCCCGCGTGCGGGTCTATGACGCGTTTCCGGCCTCGCTCGACAGCCTGCACGCGCGCATCGAAAGCAATCTGCGGGATCTCGAAGAACCCGTGGATTGCCTGTCTCTCGTCAGCGGCCACGCCGATCTCGGCGAGGCGCTGCAGGGCGCCGCCTTCGTCTTCGAATGCGCGCCCGAAAAGCTCGAGGTCAAGCAGGCGATCTTCGCCGATCTCGAACGCCTCGCGCCCCCCGACGCGGTGCTGGCCTCCAACACCTCCGTCATGCCGATCGGCTCGATCGTCGGCGAGATGGCGACGCGGTCGCGCATGCTGGGCACCCATTGGTGGAACCCGCCGTTCCTCGTGCCGCTCGTCGAAGTCGTCGGCACGCCAGACACCGAGCTGCGTCACATCGAGGCGACGATGGCTTTGCTCACGCAGGCCGGCAAGACGCCGGTGCGCGTGATGAAGGATGTTGCGGGCTTCGTCGGCAACCGCCTGCAGCATGCGTTGTGGCGCGAGGCGATTGCGCTGGTGGCGGAAGGCATCTGCGATGCACGCACGGTCGACACCGTGATCAAGGCGAGCTTCGGCCGCCGTCTCGCCGTGCTCGGGCCGCTCGAAAATTCAGATCTCATCGGCACCGAGCTGACGCTCGACATCCATCGCACGGTGATCCCGAATCTCGACCGGACGCCCGGTCCCAATCCCTATCTTGACGAGCTCATCGCCGAGGGAAAACTCGGTGTGAAAAGCGGCGAAGGTTTCCGGACCTGGACCCAAGAGGAGGCGCAAGACCTCCGCAAGCGTGTGTTCACGCATCTGAGGAAACTGAACGCCGCCGAGCGCGGTGAAGGAGGGACACATGTCGATCAAGGAATTTCAAAATAGCGCAACGCGACGCGGCTTTCTGAAACACACGGCGCTCGGCGCCATTGCGGCGCCGGCAGTCATTCGCTCGGGCGGCGCGCTCGCGGCGACGAAGAATACGATCAAGGTCGGCTTCGTGAATCCGATGACCGGCCCGCTCGCCGGTTTCGGCGAAGCCAATGATTACGTGCTGTCGGGCATCCGCAAGGTCTTCGCCGGCGGCATCAAGAACAATGGCCGCGACGTCAAGGTCGAGATCATCCTCAAGGATTCGCAGTCCAATCCGAACCGCGCCGCCGAAGTCGCGGCCGAGCTGATCCTCAAGGACGAAGTCGACATCATCTGCGCCTCCGCCGCGCCCGACACCGTGAACCCGGTGGCCGACCAGGCGGAAGTCAACGGCACGCCGTGCATCACCACGAACTGCCCGTGGCAGCCCTATTTCTTCGGCCGCAACGGCGATCCCGCGAAGGGTTTTCAATCGACCTACCATTTCTTCTGGGGGCTTGAGGACGTCATCGGCTCGTTCCTCGCGCTGTGGGATCAGCCGGGCGTCGCGAAGAACGTCGGCGGGCTGTTCCCGAACGACGCCGATGGCAACGCCTGGGGCGACAAGGAGCGCGGATTTTCGAAGCCGCTCGCGGCGGCGGGCTACAAGCTCACCGATCCGGGCCGCTACCAGCTGATGTCCGACGACTTCTCGGCGCAGATCAACGCCTTCAAGAAGGACGGCGTCGACATCGTCACCGGCAACATGATCCCGCCGGATTTCGCGACCTTCTGGTCGCAGTCGGGCCAGCAGGGGTTCCGCCCGAAGATCGTCACCATCGGCAAGGCGCTTCTGTTCCCGTCCGTCATCCAGTCGCTGGGCGAGCGCGGCGTTGGACTGTCGTCGGAAATCTGGTGGTCGCCGAACCATCCGTTCTCGTCGTCGCTGACAGGCGAAACATCGAAGGCGCTTGCCGAGGGCTACACCACAGCCACCAAGCGGCCGTGGACGCAGCCCATCGGCTTCAACCATGCGCTGTTCGAAGTCGTCGCCGACGTCATCAAGCGCACGGCGGATCTCACCGATCCGAAGTCGATCCTCGATGCGACGCGCAAGACGAATCTGAAGACGATCGTCGGCCCTGTCGACTGGAGCAAGGGGCCGGTGAAGAACGTCACCAAGACGCCGCTTGTCGCCGGCCAGTGGCAGAAGCGCGGCGGCAATGTCGAGCTCGTCATCACGGCGAACAAGACTGCGCCGGAGATTCCGCTGGGCGGCAATCTCATCCTTCTGTGATCGCATCCGCGCGCGGGAATCTCGTCCCGCGCGCCTCTCACTGGATGTCGCCCATGCCGATCCTCAGCCTTGAAGGACTGGTCAAGCGCTACGGCGCCTTGCTGGTCACCGATCATGTCTCGCTCTCGCTCGATGCGGGCGAGGCGCTGGGGATTCTTGGGCCCAACGGCGCCGGCAAGACGACGCTGTTCAACCTCATCGCCGGAACGGTCGCGACGAGCGAAGGCAAGGTGATCTTCAACGGTCGTGACGTTTCGGCGCTGCCGGCGCGCACGCGGTGTCATCTCGGCATTTCGCGTTCGTTTCAGGTGCCGCATCCGTTTCTCGGCATGACGACATTCGAGAACGTGCTCGTAGGCGCGGCTTTCGGGCGCGGCCTCTCCGAGCGCGAGGCGACGGCGCGTGCGCTCGACGTGCTCGAACTCACGGGCCTCATGCGCAAGGCCAATGCGCTGGCGGGTACGCTAACCTTGCTCGAACGCAAGCGCCTCGAACTCGCGCGCGCGCTCGCCACGAAACCGACGCTGCTGCTGCTCGATGAAATCGCCGGCGGCCTGACGGAAGCCGAATGTCACGAGCTCATCGCCACCATCAAGGTGGTGCGCGCGCAGGGCGTGTCGATCATCTGGATCGAGCATGTCGTCAACGCGCTGCTCGCCGTGGTTGACCGCATCGCCGTGCTCGATTTCGGCCGCAAGATCGCAGAGGGCGAACCCGCGGCCATCATGGCGAGCCCCGAGGTGACGAGCATCTACATGGGGCTCGACGCATGAGCGCGCCGCTGCTGCGCATCGCGCGCCTGTCGTCGGGCTATGCCGATTTTCAGGCCCTGTTCGACGTTTCCTTCGATCTGCACGCGGGCGAGGCGCTGGCGCTCATCGGCGCCAATGGCGCGGGCAAATCGACGCTGCTGAAAACTATCGTCGGCCTGCTGCCCTGCGCGTCGCCAATGGTGGCGCATCGCGGCGAGAGCATCGGCGGGCTGAGCGCCGACAAGATCGTGCGGCGCGGCATCGCGCTCGTGCCGGAAGGACGCCGCCTGTTCCGCTCGCTCTCGGTGGAAGAGAATCTCGTCATCGGCGGTGAGCGGGGCAGGGCGGGCGAATGGTCGCTGGAGCGTGTTTACGGCCTCTTTCCGATCTTGCGCGAGAAGCGCCAGCAACCCTCGACATCGCTGTCCGGCGGACAGCAGCAGATGGTCGCGATCGGCCGCGCGCTGATGGCCAATCCCGAGATCATTCTCTTCGATGAGATCTCGCTCGGCCTTGCGCCTGCGATCATCAAGGACATATACGCCGCGCTGCCGGCGATCACGCGCACCGGCGTCAGCGCCATTCTGGTCGAGCAGGACGTCACGCGCGCGCTGGGCTTCGCGCAGAGCTTCGTCTGCCTGCAGGAGGGCCGTGTGTCGCTGGCCGGCAAGCCCGCAGAGCACAGCCGCGCCGACATTGTCGCCGCCTATTTCGGGAGCCATTGATGGTCTGGCTGAACGCCATCGTGCAAGGCGTGCTGCTTGGCGGCTTGTACGCCCTGTTTGCCGCGGGCCTGTCGCTGATCTTCGGCGTCATGCGGCTCGTCAATATCGCACATGGCGATTTCATCGTGCTCGGCTCCTATCTCGCGCTCGTCGTTGTGCAGACGCTGGGTCTCAACCCGCTGATGTCGGCGCTGATCGTCGTGCCGCTGATGGCCGTCTTCGGCTATGTGCTGCAGCGCGTTCTGCTCAACCCGACTCTCGGCAAGGATCTGCTGGCGCCGCTGCTCGTCACCTTCGGCCTGTCGATCATCATTCAGAACGGCTTGCTGACGATCTTCACCGCCGACAGCCGTCGCGTCATGGCGGGCGCCATCGAGACGGCGAGCGTGTCGATCGGCGGCCTCTCGCTCGGCGTGCTGCCGCTCGCCATGTTCGCCACCGCCATCGCGGTGATCCTGGGCCTCGACTTCATCTTCACGCGCACCAGTCTTGGCCGCGCCTTTCGCGCGACGTCGGAAGACGCCGAGATCGCCAAGCTGATGGCGCTCGACAATCGCCACATCTACGCGATGGCCATGGCGCTCTCGGCGGCCATCGTCGGACTGGCGGGAATCTTTCTCGCGGTGCGCACGAACTTCGATCCGTCGACCGGCCCGATGCGGCTCATCTTCGGCTTCGAGGCGGTGATCATCGGCGGCCTGGGATCGCTGTGGGGCACGCTGGCTGGCGGCGTCGTGCTCGGCGTCGCGCAGACGCTCGGCGCGGCGATCGACCCCGGCTACCAGGTGCTGGCCGGGCATCTCGTGTTCTTTCTCATTCTCATCCTGCGCCCGCGCGGCCTGTTTCCGAGGATGGACGGATGAAGCCCGGCTACACCATCGAACGCGCCACGCGCGCAAGCCGCATTGCGGGCCTCCTGAGCCTCGTGGTCGTCGCCGCGTTGATCGCAGCGCCATGGTGGGCGGGTCGCGCCAACATGCGCCTGCTCGGCGAGGTCTACGCCTTCCTCGCGCTCGCGAGCTTATGGAATTTGCTCGCCGGATTCACCGGCCTCGTGTCGGTGGGCCAGCAGGCTTTCGTCGGGCTCGGCGGTTACGCGCTGTTTGCAGCGTCCATCTTCTACGGCGTGCCGCCGCTGCTCGCCGTCGTCCTGTCGGGCTTTGTCGGCGCGCTCGTCGCGCTGCCGCTGGCGCCGATCCTGTTTCGCCTGCAGGGGGCTTACTTCGCCATCGGCACATGGGTCGCCGCGGAAGTGTTTCGCCTGACCTTTGCGCAGGTCTCGGCGCTCGGCGGCGGCTCGGGCACGAGCTTGCCGGCGCGCATCGTCACCGACATCGCGTCAACCCGCGACGCGCGCGAGATGATCGTCTACTGGTCGGCGCTGGCGCTCGGCCTGGGCACTGTCGCGGTGATCTATGTCGTCCTGCGCTCGCGCGCGGGTCTGGCGCTCACCGCCATTCGCGACAGCGAGATCGCGTCCGAAAGCCTCGGCGTCAACATCGCGCGCACCAAGCTCGTGCTCTATGTCGTCACCGCCGCGCTCACCACCATGACGGGCGCGCTGATCTTCCTGCAGAAGCTGCGCATCTCGCCCGACGCCGCGTTCAGCGTGAACGACTGGACGGCCTACGTCATCTTCATGGTGGTGATCGGCGGTATCGGCACCATTGAGGGGCCGATCGTCGGCACGCTCATCTTCTTCCTGCTGCGCGAGACCTTGTCCGACCTCGGCACGATCTACCTCATGCTGCTCGGGGCCGTCGCCATACTCGTCATGCTGAAGGCGCCGAAAGGGCTGTGGGGACTGTTCTCTGCCGCTACCGGCGTCACGCTCTTCCCGCTACGCCGCCGCGTCGTGTCCACCGACGCGCGCTGAACCTCAAAGGAGACCGCCATGTCCGAACCCAGGCCGAAAAAATCCGATCCGTCGCAGAAGGTCATCATCACCTGCGCGGTGACGGGCGGCATCCACACGCCGACCATGTCGGACGCGCTGCCGATCACGCCCGACCAGATCGCCGAACAGGCCATCGCGGCTGCGGAGGCCGGCGCCTCGATCCTGCATCTGCATGCGCGCGATCCGAAGGACGGCAAGCCGACGCCGGACCCGAAGGTGTTCATGGAATTCCTGCCGCGCATCAAGCAGGCGACCGACGCGGTGATCAACATCACCACCGGCGGTGGCCTGAACATGACGGTGGACGAGCGTCTCGCCGCACCGCTGCAGGCCTCGCCCGAGATGTGCTCGCTCAACATGGGGTCGATGAATTTCGCCATTCATCCGCTGGCGGATCGCTACACGGACTGGAAGCATCCGTGGGAGGAGCCGTATCTGCGCGGCACCAAGGACTTCATCTTCCGCAATACGTTCGGCGACATCGAACGCATCTACAAGCTGCTGGGCGAAGGCCACGGCACGAAGTTCGAGCATGAATGCTACGACGTCGGCCACCTCTACAATCTGGCCTATTGCCTCGACAAGGGCTGGTTCAAGCCGCCCGTCTTCCTGCAGCTGATCTTCGGCATTCTGGGCGGCATTGGCCCGGATCTTGAAAATCTCATGTTCATGAAGCGCACGGCCGACAAGCTGTTCGGCAAGGATTATCGCTGGTCGGTTCTCGCCGCCGGACGCTTCCAGATGCCCTTCGCCACGCAGGCCGCCATGATGGGCGGCAATGTGCGTGTGGGTCTCGAGGACTCGCTGTTCATCGGACGCGGCAAGCTGGCGATCTCGAACGCCGAGCAGGTGGCGAAGATCCGCCGCATCGTCGAGGAACTCGGCCACGAGGTCGCGACCCCGGCCGAAGCGCGCGAAGTGCTGGGCCTCAAGGGCGGCGACCGCGTCAACTTCTAGCCGCCGGCCGCCGCTTGGCGGGGCGGCATCTCCCCTGTAGGCTTGCGAAAAACAAGTCTGCAGGGAGGAAAGCGCATGGTTGGCTCGCACAGGTCCAGCATCGCCCGCATCGTCGTCGCCGCCATCGGTCTCATGGCGGCGGGCGCACAGGCCGACGAGATCGCGGATTTATATCGCGGCAAGACGGTCAGCATCCTCGTCGGCACGTCGCCCGGCAATGACTACGATCTGCGCGCGCGGCTGATCGGCAAATATCTTTCCAAAACGCTGCCGGGCCAACCGACCATCGTGGTGCGCAACATGCCCGGCGCGGGCGGCATCACGGCCGCCAACAATCTCGCGCAGCTCGCGCCGCGCGACGGCACCAGCCTGCATGCGCTGATGTCGAACATGATGGCGGCGCAGGCGCTCGGAACGGCTGGCGTCAAATACGACACGCGCGAATTCGCCTTCATCGGAAACTCGACGAACGCGCCCAACGTGATGGCGGCGTGGCACGCCAGCGGCATCAAGTCGTACGACGATCTGAAGGCCCGCAGGCCCATGGTCGGCGCGCCGATGGGAACGTCCGGCGCCACTTACGCCGAGGCGATGAATGCGCTGCTGGGCACCAAGCTCAATATCGTCACCGGCTATCCCGGCGGCGTCGAGGTGAACCTCGCGATGGAGCGCGGCGAGGTCGAAGTGCGCGCGTCGAATTCGTGGGCCGCCTGGAAGGCGACGAATGCGGAATGGATCGCCGACAAGAAGATCAACTTCATCATGCAGGTCGGCTTGCAGCGCCATCCGGACCTGAAGGACGTGCCGCTGCTGCTCGAACTGGCGCAGACCGACGAGGCCCGCGACATCCTGCGCTTCCTCTCGGCCGAGACGGCCATCTCGCGCACGATGGTGCTCGCGCCCGGCGCGCCGAAGGAGCGCATCGAGGCCATGCGTCGGGCCTACGACGCCGTGATGATCGATGCCGCGTTCCTCGCGGACGCCGACAAGGCCAAGATGGACGTCAGCGCCATGAAGGGCGAGGAGGCGCAGGTGATCGCCAACGCCATCGTCGACACGAACCCGGCGACGATCGCGCGCGCCCGTGCGCTGCTTGGCGATCTGCTGAAATAGAGTGGCGGTCGGCGTCCCTCAGTCGCCGAGCAGGCGGTCGAGGTCGGCCGCGGCGACGTTGAGAGGCGGCGTCGCGCCGGCTGGGCGGCGCAGGGCGATGGCGAGCGCATGATCCTCGAGCAAGGGCTGGCGCCAGAAGCACCAGTCGCCCGGCGCGTCATCGACATGAGGCGCGAAGGCGATCGTCGGGCCCGCCAGATCGAAAGCGAAATCCGCAAGCGGCATGGCGAGGCCAAGGCCCGTCGCCTTGATGTAGGCCTCCTTCAACGTCCAGAACGCGAAAAACAGCTCGCGGCGGGCCTCGGGCGCCGCGGCGTCGAACTGGCGGCATTCGTCGGGCGCGAAGAAACGATGGGCGATCCGGTCGAGATCGTTCGTGCGGCTCATCCATTCGACGTCGACGCCCACATCGGCGCCCCAAGCCAGCGCCACCACGGCGACGCCAAGCGTATGCGACAGGTTGATTCGGAGGTCCGGCGCGTCCGCCGGCAGCACGGGCGCGGGTTTGCCATGGGCGCCCAGTGTGAAGCGCCAGTCCCGCCGGGCGCCGCCCGCCTGCCGTGAGAGCATGTCGCGCACCAGCGCATGTCCGGCGATGTAGACCTGCCGGTCCCGCTCGAAGCGGAAGCGCCCCGCGCGCGCCAGCTCGTCGTCAGGCAGGCACGCCAGAAGCGCATCCCACCCACGCGCATCGATGCGCGTGGTCTCGAGATACTCGACCTGCACGCCAAGGGGGAAGGGAGGAGCCGGGGAGGGGCCAGTCGACGCCGCCAAGTTCGAGCCTCCAAGGACAATGAACGAGCGCGCCCACGCGCGCCGCAAGGGGCGAACGGGAGGTCTGGCGGATTGTGTCGCTGATGTAAATGGTCGGAGTGAGAGGATTCGAACCTCCGACCCCCTCGTCCCGAACGAGGTGCGCTACCAGGCTGCGCTACACTCCGACATTGACGGGGTGACCCGCCGATCTGGTGAGCGCCTTATAGCCACGCGATCTGTTTCCGGCAAGGGGTTTGACCGGCTTTGGCGCAACCGTTTTCGCAAGGGTCGCCCGGCGCCGAAGAAGGTTGCGGGCGCAAGGCTGCGCCATTATGGTCCGCCCGCCGGCGGGACGATTCAAACCCGCAGCATGTTGGGGCGTCGCCAAGCGGTAAGGCAGCGGATTTTGATTCCGCCATGCGGAGGTTCGAATCCTCCCGCCCCAGCCAGACAAGCTCTCGTCGTTCACGATCCTGGCAGGATTTCCAGCAGGCGCTCCACCGCATCGGCGCCAGCGGCGCTTCGCCATTGTGCGCGTTCGCGGGCTTCGTCCTGGCACTTGGTCAGGTGGCCGTCGCGGTTGATGACCTGCAGGTTTGGCGCGCCCCAGAAGGACAGGAGGGCCGGCCAATCGGTGTCGCGGTTTTCGCGCCAGACGCGGTAAAGCGGCTTGCGGTGATCGACCTCTCCGTTCTTCAGCAGGCGCTTCCGGGTGACGGGACATTTCGGCCCCTGCAGCTTGCGCAGAGCCTTGAGGTGTTCTCTGGGCTGCGTCCAGAGTTTCCACGCCACCACGCAGCTGGCGTGCCAGGCGGCGTTCTTGTTGGGCTCGGCTTTCCCCCACAGGTCCGTGTGCCAGCCGACCCGGAACGTCGGCTGTCCGCAGATGCAGCAATGGCCGCGGCCGGGGGTGAAGCGCTTCTCGCGATAGGGGGCGGGCGGCAGGCGAAAGTCACCCGCGGGGTCGAGCCGCCATTCCCAGCCTGCGGGCGTTCCGCTGCGCGCCGCGAGCGCGCGGGCCAGCTTGTCCGCCCGCAGCGGATGCGCGCGCCAGTAGGAGTCGATGGCGAGACGCGGCGTCGGCGGCAGCAGGGGCTTCTTGTAGGCGTGCACGAGCACGGCGCGCGGGAAGACGTCCGGCAATGCCTTTTTCAGCCTTGCGTCCGCCCGCGCGTTCTTGTCAGCCGTCCAGTTCGACACGTCGCCTCTCGATCAGGCCGCTTTCGCTTCCGGCGTGGAGGCGCCCTGCACGGCGCGCAGGTAGAGATCCACCAGCGTCTCGCGCTCGTCGCGCTCGTCTGCGTCCTGCTTGCGGATGCGAATCACTTCCTTGATGATCTTGACATCATAGCCTTCGCCCTTGGCCTCGGCGAAGATCTCCTTCTTGGCCTCGTTCAGGGCCTTGATCTCTTCTTCCACGTTTTCGATCCGCTCGACGAAGGCCCGAAGCTGATCCGCCGTCACGCCGCCATGTCCACTCATGATTACCCTCATCCAAATCAACGCGTCGAAAGTCGCCGATCCAGGTAACCAGTGCGTTAACCGTGCGCGCCGCGCCTGTGGATGACAGAATGTTTTTCACTTTGCACGGCAAGGCTTGACGTCTTGCT
The DNA here is from genome assembly GCA_028290125.1 of Hyphomicrobiales bacterium. Classification (GTDB taxonomy): domain Bacteria; phylum Pseudomonadota; class Alphaproteobacteria; order Rhizobiales; family Beijerinckiaceae; genus Terripilifer. The sequence continues at coordinate 9,986 of JAQGKM010000306.1, forward strand.
CCGCCGCGCGGCGGCGTGGCAACATGAAGCGTCTTCGAAATTCTTCGATCGCCCGGAGCAAGGCATGACGCAGTCACCAGACGATCCGAAGGACTTTTCGAAAGTCTCCGATTTCCAACGCCAGATTGGCGTCGTGCGGGTCGAGGCGGCGGATGGGCGCTGTACGGTCTGGCTTGAATCGCGCACCGATGCGCGCAATCCCAAAGGCGACGTGCATGGCGGGGCGCTGGCGGCTTTGTGCGACGTCGCCATGGCGCGCGCGGTGCGGTCCGCCAATGTCGAGCTCTGGGGGCTCTCGACCGTCAGCATGACGATCAACTATCTCGAGCCTGTCGGCGGCGACGTTGTCGCGCATGGCACGCTTGTGAAGAACGGCGGTTCGCTCGCCTTTGCGGAGGTCGTCGTGCTCAACGCGGATAACGTGCCGGCGCTGCGCGGCACGGGCGTGTTCCGCAAGATCCGCGTCAAGGCGACCTGACGTCAGACAAGCTGCGCGACGTCCGCGTGCTGCGCGCGCGACCGCTGTTGCGTCACGCCGCGCGCTGGCTCCGGCGCGCACACGTCGGCCAGCCGCCCGAGAATCCATTTCAGGGCAGGCTGGCTCGTACGGCACGTGCTCCAGGCGGCGACGATCTGGACGGTCGCCTGTGCGAAGGGCAGGGGTTGAATGGCGATGTCGGCCGAGGGCAGCAGCGCGGCGAGGCTGCCGGGCAGGCAGACCACGAGCTCGGTCGATGACAGCAGCGCCGGCACGGCGGTGAGCTGGTTGACGCTGAGCGCCACCTTCCGCGTGACGCCCCATTGCGAAAGCATCGCGTCCATGCGGCCCGAGCTTTCGGTCGTCGTGCGCATGGCGAGATGTTCGGCGCTCGCAAAGGCCCCGGGCGTCAGCGGCGCGTGGGTCAGTCGATGGTCGCGCCGTGTCACGCAGACGTAGCGGTCCTGCAGCAGCACACGACGCGAGAAGCGCCGGCCGAGATCCGGGATGATGCCGATGGCGACGTCGATGTCGCCGGAATCCAGCTGGTCGCGCACCGAGCTGTTCTTCTTCGTGCTGCACTGCAGCCTGATCTGCGGAGTCTCGCGCGACACGGCGCCGAGCAGCGGCGGCAGGATGACGGTGCTGGCCTGGTCGGAGAACGCGAGGTTGAACGTCCATGGTCCGGCGGGGTCGAAGGGCTTGGTTTCCAGCGCATTGCGGATGAGCTCCAGTCCGTCCTCGATCGGCCCGGCGATTTCCAGCGCCCGCGCTGTCGGGATCATGCCGGTGGATGTCGGGACGAACAGCCTGTCTTCGAGCGATGTCCGCAAACGGTTGAGGGCATTGCTGATGGCGCTTTGCGTGAGGCCAAGGCGGTGGGCGGCCTTCGAAACGCTGCGCTCTTCCATGACCGCGCTGAACACGAGAAGCAGCCGGAGATCCAGCCTGGACGTATTTACGGGCATGATACCGCCCTCCCCATTATGAATTTGCTTCTTGCAGTCATTCTAACATGATTTCCCCCATGGATTGAGGCCGAAAAGTCCCGATCCGGCGCTGCAGTGCAGCGCAATCCGCAAAGGCCGATTTGTCGCGCTCAAGCTGTCCGAAGTGACGGCGCGCGAACGCCGCGTGACCGCGGCGACGACAAGAGCAGACGGGAGGAGTCGGGGATGAAGCACATCGAAGAGAACGAGATGCTCACGCGCGTCGGCCCGGGGACGCCGATGGGCGAGCTGATGCGACGCTACTGGATTCCGGCGGCGTTCACCCATCAGGTCGCGGAGCCGGACTCGCCGCCCGTGCGCGTGCGGTTGCTTTGCGAGGACCTCGTTCTCTTCCGTGATTCCAAGGGCCGCGTCGGCCTGCTCGATGAAAAATGCCCGCACCGCACGGCGTCGCTGTTCTACGGCCGAAACGAGGATTGTGGGCTGCGCTGCGTCTACCACGGGCTCAAGTTCGACATTCATGGCGAATGCGTGGACCTGCCGTGCATCCCGCAGGTGAGCGATCAGGAGCGCGAGCGCACCGCCAAAGAACTCAAGATGACGGCCTATCCGTGCGTCGAACGCGGCGACGTCATCTGGACCTACATGGGCCCGCCCGAACACGAGCCCGATTTCCCCGATCTCGAATGGACGCTGCTGCCTGCCGAGCAGCGCTTTGCAACGCGGCATGTGCAGGAGTGCAACTGGCTGCAGGGGCTCGAGGGCGGCTTCGATCCGACGCATCTCACCTTCCTGCACGGCGGCGACGCGGAGAAGAGCCGCAGCATCGTCGCCACGCTCTACGAGGTCATGCCGACCGACTTCGGCTTCATCGTCGGCACGGGTCGCGACCGCGGCGACGGCACGGTCATGTGGAACATGAACGTCATGCTGATGCCGTTCCACAAGATCATCTCGTCGCTGCCGCATGCGGCGCATGTCTGGGCGCCGATCGATGACGAGAACACGATGCTGTACAGCGTCAACTTCCATCCGACGCGGGCGCTGACGGCCGAAGACCTGAAGCGCGAGACGAGCTGGCGGGGCATTCACACCGAGAATATCCCCGGCACCGATCATGCGATCCGCAACAAGCACAACGACTACCTGATCGACCGTGCGCTGCAGGCGAGCGGCGCGTCCTACACGGGCATGCAGGGGCTGGGCACGCAGGATTGCGCGATCCAGGAATCGATGGGGCCGATCGCCGATCGCGGCAAGGAACATCTGCTGGCGTGCGACGCGGCCATCGTGAAAATCCGCCGCCTGCTGCGCGCCACGCTCGCCGACCATGCCGCGCAGAAGCCGTTGCCCGGCATGAATCCGGCGAGCTTCCGCGTGCGCTCGGCGCGCTGCGAATTGCCGCGCGGCGTGCCGCTGGGCGAAGCGATGCGCGAGGCCGTGCGGCTCGACAAATCCGTTCCTGCCGAGTGAGCGCGTCCCGCGCCGCCGGCCCTGCTTCCTCCAGTTCGAAAGGTGCGTCCATGAACGGCGCCGATGTCGTTGCAGAAATCATGAAGCGCGAAGGAACCGATTTCCTCGCCTGCTATCCCCGCAATCCGGTGATTGAAGCCTGCGCCAAGATCGGCATCCGGCCGATCCTGTGCCGTCAGGAGCGCGTCGGCGTCGGCATGGCCGACGGCTATTCGCGCATCAAGCGGGGGCGCAAGAACGGCGTCTTCGCCGCGCAGCACGGGCCCGGCATCGAGAACGCATTTGCGGGCGTGGCGCAGGCCTATTCGGAAAACGTGCCGTTGCTCGTCATCCCGGCGGGCTTCGGCGCCAACCGGCAATATGTGCGCCCGACGTTTCGCGCGGCGGAAGTGTTCGGCCCTGTCACCAAATGGTCGGCGATGGCGCATTCGACCAAGGAGCTGCCGGACCTGATGCGCCGCGCCTATCACGCCATGCGCAGCGGCAAGCCCGGACCGGTGCTGCTCGAAGTGCCCAACGAGGTCTTCGATGCGCCGTTCGAGGGCGAAATCGACTACCAGCCCGTGCCGGTGGTGCGTGTCGCGCCCGATCCCGAGGCCGTGCAGGCCGCCGCCACCATGCTGCTGTCGGCGCGCCATCCGCTGATCTGGGCGGGGCAGGGCGTGCATTATGCGGAAGCCGCCGACCAGCTCGCGGCGCTCGCCGAACTCATCCCGGCGCCGGTCGCGGCGACCAATCCCGGCAAGAGCGCGATCGCAGAAACGCATCCGCTCGCGCTCGGCGCCTCGACGCGCTCCAGCCCGCGCGCCTATGCGGTGTTCCTGGAGCGTTGCGACGTCGTGCTGTGCGTCGGCTCCAGCCTTACCAAGACGTCGTTCGGCCCGGCCATGCCGCGCGGCAAGACCATCATTCACTCGACGAATGACGTCAGCGACGTCAACAAGGATTACCGCGCCGCGCAGGCGCTGGTCGGCGACGCGCGGCTCGTGCTCGAAGCGCTGATCGTCGAAGTGCAGCGCCAGCAAAAGGAGCGGCCCGCGCGGCGGCTTGCCGAACTGAAGGAAGAGATTGCGACGATCAAGCAGGGCTGGCTGCGAGACTGGGCGCATCAGCTCGACTCGAATGAAGAGCCGCTCAACCAGTACCGCGTCATCCGGGATCTGATGCAGACGGTCGATCGCGACAACACGATCATCACGCATGACGCAGGCAGCCCGCGCGAGCAGCTGCTGCCGTTCTGGGAAACGACGAAAGCCGGCACCTACATGGGCTGGGGCAAGTCCACGCAGCTCGGCTACGGACTCGGCATCACGCTCGGCGCCAAGCTCGCTGCGCCCGAAAAGCTCTGCATCAACGTCATGGGCGACTCGTCCTTCGGCATGAGCGGCATGGACATCGAGACGGCGGCACGCAACGGCATCGGCATTCTGACGGTCGTGTTCAACAACAGCGTCATGGCCTGCGAGCGTGGCGTTCTGCAGGAATCGACTGCGCGGTTCAATGCGCTCGCGGTCGGCGGCAATTATTCGAAAGTGGCCGAGGGCCTCAACGTCGAGTCGCGGCGCGTCAGCAAGCCCGCCGACATCGTGCCGGCCATCAAGGCCGCGATCGAGACGACGTCGAGCGGACGGCCGTTCCTGCTCGAGGCCGTGGTGAAGGAAGGCTACGAGTTCTCGCGCTACACGGATCGGTGACACGACAAGGCGAAGAGGCGCCGTACGAGCGCCTCACGCCGGGAGGAGCAAGCCCCGGGGACGACACATGACCAGGACAATTCTGCTCGCGCTCGCATGGGCCTGCGCCGCCGCACCAGCGGCGGCCGCGGACTTCTACAAGGACAAGGTGGTGTCGATCGTGACGTCGACGGGGCCGGGCGGCACCTACGACACGATGGCGCGCCTGTTCTCGCGCCATCTCGGCAAGCACATCCCGGGTCGGCCGTCGTTCATCATCCGCAACATGCCGGGCGGCGGCAATGTCATCGCCACCAACCACATGTACAACATCGCCCCGAAGGACGGGTTGACGATCGCGACCGTGCACAACGCCATGCCGCTCAACCAGGTGCTGGGCGGCACCGGCGTCGCCTACGAGAGCGACAAGTTCATCTGGCTCGGATCGACGGGCCCCGAGAACAGCGTGATCGTCGTGCGCAGCGAGTCGGGCTTCACGAAACTCGAGGACGCGCGCCAGAACGAAATCAATCTCGGCAGCACGGGCGCGGGCTCGGGCCTCACGCTGCTGCCGCTGGCGATGAACCGCGTGCTCGGGACGCGCTTCAAGATCATCATGGGCTACAAGAGTTCGGAGGAACTCAATCTTGCCCTCGACCGCGGCGAGGTGCAGGCGCGCGCTTTCAGCTATTCGTCGATCATCAGCCAGCACCCCGACTGGATTGCGAAGAAGAAATTCAACTTCATCGCGCAGATCGGCACCAAGCGCCTTCACGATCTGCCGGACGTTCCGCTCATCACCGAACTTGCGAAAACCGACGATGAGCTCGGCGTGCTGCGGCTCATCTCGTCGCCGCCCGGCCTCGGCCAGCCCTATCTCGCACCGCCCGGCACGCCCGCCGATCGCGTCGCCATCCTGCGCGAGGGACTGGCGAAGACCATGCGTGACGAGGCTTTCGTCAAGGAAGCCGCGGCGCTCACGCTCGATGTCGATCCGATGAGCGCGGAGGAAGTCACCGAGATCGTCCGCTCGGTGGTGCACGCCTCGCCCGAGGTAGTCCAGAAGACGCGCGCGCTGCTCGGAGAGGGCGGCGGGCTCGTCCGGTGAAAGCCTGGAACAAGAGCAATCGCGCTCCGGTCATGGCGGCGCGGCAGGGAGTGAGCGTCATGCGTCTGCCGAAGTGGATCGCCCTTGGCTTCGCGCTCTTGCAGGCTTCGTCCGCCAGCGCGGATGATTTCTACAAGGGCAAGCAGATCTTTCTCATCCTGAGCGCCGGCGAGGGCGGCGGCTACACGTCCTATGCGCGCGTGTTCGCGCCGTATTTCACAGCGCATATTCCGGGCAAGCCCACCATCGTGATCCAGAACATGCCGGGCGGCGGCGGCATTCGCGCGATGAGCCAGCTCGCCAACAATTCGCCGCGCGACGGCACGGCGCTGGGGCTCGTGCATTCCAGCGTTCCGTTCGCGCCGCTGTACGGCGTGAAGGCTGCAGCGTTCGATCCGCGGCAGATGGCGTGGATCGGCTCGCTCGCGACCGCCAGCGCCATGTGCGTCTCCTGGTTCAAGTCCGGCATCAAGTCGTTCGACGATCTGAAGACGCGCGAGTTCATCGTCGGCGGCTCGGGTGCGGGCTCGCAGATGGAGACTCTGCCGACCATGCTGAACAAGATCTTCGGCACGAAGATCAAGGTGATCTCCGGCTACAAGGGCGGCAACGACGTCTTCCTCGCGATGGAGCGCGGCGAAGTGCAGGGCCGCTGCGGCGGCCTTGTCTCGTCGATCCGCTCGACGCGGCCCGACTGGTTCCCCAAGCACATGGTCGACGTGCCGATCCAGATTTCGCTCGAACGTTCGAAGCTCTTTCCGGACGTGCCGGCCGTGGTGGAATATGCGAGCGATGACCGCACCCGCAACGTGCTCGAACTCGTGCTGTCTCCGCAGGCGATGGACCGTCCCGTCGTGGCGCCGCCGGGCGTTCCGGCCGAGCGCATCGCGCTGCTGCGCAGAGCGTTTCACGACGCCATGAACGATCCGGGTTTCCTCGCCGAAGCCGCGAAGCAAAATCTGGAGATCGACGAAGTGTCGGGCGAGAAGGTCGAACAGGTGGTGGCGCGCGCCTACGCCATGCCGCCTGAGATCGTCCGCATCGCCAACGAGAGCATGAACCTGACCGGCGTGTCCGGCGAATAAAGGGACAAGAAAAATGGCATCGAAGATCAACCACGTCGCCGTCGTCAGCCAGAACTACACCTTGCTTGCGGCCTATTACCGGGCCGTGTTCCAGATGAAGAAGTCCGACAAGGACAGACCCGTGCGCGCCGTGACGGTCGGCGACGGTTATGTCGGCCTCAACATCAACCCGCGCAAGGCAGGGCGCCCGGCTGGTCTCGATCATTTCGGCATCGAGGTGGATGACGTCGAGGAGACGTTTTCGCGCATGCAGAAGTTTCCAATGGCTGATTACGTGAAGCGGCCGTCCACGCGTCCATTCGCGGGCATCTCGGCCAATGATCCGGACGGCAACGTCTTCGACATTTCACAGCGCCAGATGACCAACCGCGATGCGATCTATGTCGAGAACAGCGGCGAGCAGGCGGCGCGCCGCATTTCGCATGTCGCGTTCCGCACGTTGCGTCCCGACGAAATGGCGCGGTTCTATGCCGACGTGTTCGGCCTCAAGGAAGTCAACGGCAAGGCCGGAGATCCGAACCACTACCTGACGGACGGCAAGGTCCAGCTGGTGGTGATTCCGTACCGTATCAAGAACTACATCGGGCAGAGCATCCTGCCGACCGGGATGGACCATGTCGGCTTCGAGGTGGAGAGCATCGACGCGTTGAAGAAGGATCTGGAAGAGTCCGTCGGCATCAATCCGTGTCTGCAGCCCATTCCGGTCGGCGGCGGTCCGGAGCAGAGCGCGCGGCTTGAACTGCTCAAGACGCAATGCCCGATGGGCGAGTTCTTCCTCTCCGATCCCGACTTCACGATGATCGCCGTCTCGCAGCGTCACTGAGGACAGACATGCAAACTGCCGTGACGTCGACATCTGCACGCATCGAGGACCGCTACGTCACGATCGATGGACTGCGGCTGCGTTACGTGGAAGCGGGCGAGGGGCCGGCGGTGGTCTTTCTTCATGGCGGATCGCTGGGTTCGTCCGCCGACGTGTTCCTGCGAAACCTGCCGGTGTTCGCCCGTGCGGGCTTTCGCGCCATCGCGTTCGACCAGCCGGGGTTTGGCCTGTCGGACGCGCCGGCCGATCATTCAGCGTCGTATCGGCGCAAGTCCATCCCGGCGTTCCTGCGCGCGCTCGCGTTGGATTCGCCGGCGGTTGTCGCGCATTCGCAGGCCGGCGGTCTGGCGGTGCGGCTCGCTCTGGAGCAGCCGGATCTGTTCAGCCGCATCGTGATCCTCGGCACCGGCAGCCTGCTGCCCGAACGTGCGCGTATCGAGGACAAGGGCGCGCAGGCGCAACAGCGGCTCGAACGGCGCATGGCCGCGCAGGAGCCCACGCTTGAAGACACCCGCAAGCTGCTCGAAGCCAATCTCTATCATCATGATCTGATCACCGACGAAGAACTCGCGCTGCGTCATGCGCGCAGCACCGGCGCCTGCTTCGAGGCTTTCGTGGCGCGCAATGCGCTCGCGGACGCCAGCCAGAAGGCGCAGACATCGGGCGAGCCGATCTGGCGCCGCCTCAAGGACATCAAGGCGCCGATGCTGATGATCTATGGGCGCAATGACCGGGCGCAGGCGGCCGAGCGCGTCGTCGCCCTGCAGGATCTGGAGCCATCGCTCGACCTGCATCTCGTGGACCATTGCAAGCATCTCGTGCCGTGGGACGCGCAGGCGGCGTTCGAACGCATGGCGATCGACTTTCTAAACCGGCACGGCTGACGCCGGCGCCTGCCCGAGCAGTCGCACGCAGGCGAGGACGGAGTCGATGTGCGGCGTCGGCGTGTCGGTCCACCGACCGATTTCCGCGACCGCGGCGACGAGCGCGCCCACTTCCATCTCGCGGCCGGCTTCCAGATCCTGCAGCATCGACGTCTTGTGCTCGCCGACTTCGGCGGCGCCCTGCAGGCGCTTCTCGAGCGGGATGCGGAAGCGCACGCCGAGCTTTTCCGCCACGGCCTGCGCCTCGCGCATCATGTTCGCCGCTAGCTCACGCGTGTCGGGGTTCGCGCAGATCTGCGCCAGCGTGGCGCGGGTCAGCGCGCTGATCGGATTGAAGGCGAGATTGCCCCAGAGCTTCGTCCAAATCTCGCTGCGGATGTCCGAGATGACCGGCGCCTTGAAGCCCGCTGTCCGCAGCGCATCCGATACGCGGGTCGCGCGCGCGCTCGCGACGCCGTCGAGTTCGCCGATGCTGAAGCGCAGTCCCTCGATGTGGCGGATGACGCCCGGCGCCTCGATCTCCGCCGCCGGATAGACGACGGCGCCCATCACGCGATCGATCGGCAGCGCGGCGGCGATGCGGCCGTGCGGATCGACGCTTTCGACCCGGCGTCCGGCCCACGGTCCGGCGAGCTTTTCGAAATACCACCACGGCACGCCATTCTGGGCGGTGACGATGACGCCCTCGGGCGCAAGCGCATCGGCGACGCCCGCGCAGGCGTCGGCCAGCTGGTGCGCCTTGACGGCGAGGATGATCACGTCCTGCGGTCCAAGCGCGGCGATATTGCGGTCCGCGTTGAGAAATGCATGCCGGCGGCTGTCGTCGGCCTCGATGAGCGTCAGTCCGCGCTCGCGAATGGCGGCCAGCTGTGCGCCGCGCGCCACGACGCTGACATTGGAGCCACTGTCGGCGAGGCGAACCGCCAGCATGCCGCCGATCGCGCCCGCGCCGACGATGCAAATTCTCATGTTCGGCTCCGTGGGCGAGGCGTGGTTTTCCTGACAGTGTAGGAGGCGCAGCCGGCTCTGCAAAATCAGTTTTGCTGCAGAAGTTTTTCAGCGGATCTCTTGCCTCGCGCGCGCGAACGTGATGCCTATCGCCCACGCCCCAACGTGAGCTGCACTGCATGGACTCCCCGACTTTCCCAGATCGCAAAATTCGCCCGCACGCGCGTCTGGCTTCCCTCGACGCTTTGCGCGGGATGGCGATCCTCGCGATCATCGGCTTCGATGGGGCAGTCGCGGCCTTTGCGCAACTGGCGCAGTCCGGACCCGCCTGGTTTCGCGAAACCTGCGGCTTCCTGGCGACGCAGTTCTCTCATGCCGAGTGGCAGGGCCTGCATCTCTACGATTTCGTCTTCCCGCTGTTCATCTTCATCACCGGCGCGGGTATCGCCTTCGCGCTGCCGCGCACGCTTGCGTCGCAGACACGGCGCGAGGTTTACCTGCGGATCGTGCGACGCACGCTGCTGATGTATCTGCTCGGCGTCATCTATTACGGCGGCGTCGGGCAGGGGTGGGGCGAGGTCCGCTATGTCGGCGTGCTGCAGCGGATCGCGATCTGCTATTTCGTCACGTCACTGCTGTTCATGCATGTGCGCCCGGCATTCCAGGCCGGCGTCGCGATAGCCATTCTCGTCTTCTACTGGGCGTTGATGACCAGCATTCCGGCACCCGGACTTCCGGCAGGATCTCTGGAGCCGGTCGCCAATCTGGCCGACTGGCTCGACCGGACATTTCTGCCGGGCCGCCTTTGGTATGGCGATCGTGATCCGGAGGGCCTGCTGAGCACCGTGCCGGCGATCGCGACCTGCATGTTGGGCGCGCTCGCGGGCGTGCTGTTGCAGCAGCGGCTGGAGCCAGCGCGCATCACGCGCCTGCTCATCGCGGCGGGCGCGGCGGGCGTGGTCGCCGGGCTCGCGTGGGGGCTCTGGTTTCCGATTATCAAGGCGCTGTGGACGTCGTCCTATGCGCTGGTCACGGCGGGCGCCTGCGCCATGCTGCTCGGCGTCATGTACGAGCTCATGGATGTGCGACACGCGTTCAAGGCGACGTGGCTCGTCTGGATCGGCGCCAATGCGATCACGCTCTACATGATGAGCGGGCTCGGCCTGTTCGACATCGTCGCCGGGCGGCTGGTCGGCGGCGACGTCGGCGCGCTGCTCGAGCGCGGTCTCGGCGCTGGCGCCAGCGCCTTCGTCCTTCATGGCGTGGCGCTGGCGCTGGCGATCCTGCTGGCGCGCTTTCTCTACCGGCGCGGCGTTTTCATCCGGCTGTGAGACGACGGCTCAATTCGTGTAGAGGTCGCCGTCCTCGACCGCCTTGCGCCAGTTCTCGTGTTCGATCTTCAGCAGCTTTGCAAATTCCGCGCTGGTGCCGCGATAGCTCGTCGCGCCTTCTTCCGAGAAGCGTTTCGTCATGGCGGGAGACGCCGCCGCGAGATTTACCGCCGCGTTGATCTGAGCCACGAGATCGTCCGGCATGGCGGGCGGGCCGACCACGCCCCACCAGGTCTGCAAGTCTGCGCCCGGCACGCCCTGTTCGGCGAGCGTCGGCGCATCGGGGAACAGAGGCGAGCGCTGGTCGCTGGTGACGGCGAGCAGGTTCAGGCTCTTGTCCTGCAACTGCCCGAGCACGGTCGGAACGGCGGTGACGAAGAGATCGGCGCGTCCGGCGACGAGGTCCATCAGCGCCGGCCCGCTGCCCGTGTAGGGCACATGCGTCATGCTGATGCCGGCCTTTTTCATGAAAACCTCGGTCGCCAGATGCAGGATGCTGCCAACGCCCGACGACACGAAATTCAGCGAGCCGGGTTTCGCCTTCGAGCGGGCGACGACGTCGCGCACGGAGGTCAGGCCCGAAGCATGACTTGCGACCACGAGCAGAGGGCCGCGCGCGATCATGGCGATCGGCGTGAAATCCTTCTCGACATCGTACGGCTCCTTCTTGCGCACCGCCGTGGTGGTGACGAAGGACGAGCTCACGAACATCAGCGTCAGGCCATTGGGCGCAGCGGTCGACGCCGCCTTCGCGGCGATGAGCCCGCCGGCGCCGCCGCGATTGTCGATGATGACATTGGCTTTCAGCGGTTCGATCAGCCAATGCCCGAGTTCACGCGCGAGGATGTCGTTGCCGCCACCGGCCGCGAAGGGCACCAGCAACGTCACGGTCTTGCCGCTCTGCGCGAGCGCGCCGGACGCCGTCAGCATGACGGCTGCGGCGCAGGCCAGAAATGTTCGGCGCGATGTCATGAATGTCTCTCCAGTCGATGCGCGCCTGAGGCGCCGTTCAGTGCTCGGCCGCCTTCAGCCTCTCCACGGCGGCTTTCGGCGTTGCGTAAAGTTTTTCGACAAGCGCCGCGATGTCTTCGCCGCGCACGAGACGCACATCCATGTTGGCGCGCGCGGCTTCGGCGAGGTATTCGGCATCCGCCAGAGTGGCGTCGAAGGGGCGCGCAAGGTTGCGACACGCGCCGGGGGCACGCCGGGCGGGGCCGCGAAGGGACGCGCAAATTGCTGCGGGGCGACCATCAGCGCCAGCGCTGCGCGATCAAGCTCGTTGCGGGTGAGATCGAGGGCGAGCGGGATATCTTGGTGGTCCGCGGGCTTTTCGAGACCGAGCTGGACCAGCACGCGGATCTTGCCGGTGCTCAGCCAGTCGGGCCGCATCACCTGGATGGTCGACCAGCCCCAAGCGCAGAAGCCGCTCGTTTCGCCGCGCTCCATCGCCAGGATAGCTTCCGAGGATTCCTTGTAGCCCGACACGACCTTGAATTTCGTGCCGAGCAGCGCATTGAGGACGCGCGGGTAAGCGGAATTGTCGGCCGCCGGCGCGGTGCCGCCGACGAGCAGTTCGGTTGTCATCAAGTCGGCCAGCGTCTTCACGGGCGACGTGTGCCAGGCGACGCAGGTGCTGGTTTCGCTGACCGGACTGCCGATCCAGTTGAGCTTCAACGGATCGAACTTGATGTTCGATGAGCCGATCAGCGGCTCGAGCGCCAGCCCGCGATCGAAAGTGGCGATCTCCGTCCCGTCCTTCGGGGCCTGGTTGTAGAACCAGTTCAGCAATGTCAGTCCGGCGCCGCCCGGCACGTTCTTGACGACGACGTTCGGCTTGCCGGGAACATGCCCGCCGATGAAGCGCGCCAGTGCACGCGCGTGCAGGTCGTAGCCGCCGCCGGGCAGGTAACCGACCGAAATGGAGATTGTTCTGTCCTTGTAGAAATCGTCCGACGTCTGCGCGGCGGAAGGCGTCGCCGCCGCGATCCAAAGCGCCGCGAGAAACGCAGGTCTCATTTCACGACCTCGCGCGCGCGGGCGACCAGATCGGGGCGCGTGGCGAAGAACTTGTCGACGAGCTCCTGCAGATCCTCGCCGCTGCGCGGATCGAGCTCGAGCTTCATCTTTTCGGCGTCGGCCCTGAAGCCCGCATCCTTGAACGTGTCGTCGAACGCCTTGCGAAGCGCGGCGACGCGATCGAGCGGCACGCCCGGCGGCGCCAGGAAGGGCCGGCCGAATTCGAGCTGTCCGAAGATCAGCTCCAGCGTTTCGCGATCGTCCGGCGTCTTGATGAAGTCCCAGATGGTCGGGATGCCCTGGCGCGTCATGTCCTCGTTGGGTCGCATGCCGAGCTGCACGATGACCTTGGCCTGTCCGTCCTTGAGCCAGCCGGGGACCTGCATCAGCATTTCCGCATATTGCAGCCCGCATACCGCCTCGATCTCGCCGCGCTCGAACGCCTGCAAGGTGTCGGGGCTGCCCTTGTAGCCGGCGACGATCTTGAATTTCGTCTTGAGCAGGCGTTGCAACAGAACCGGCATGTCGCCGATCGCGGCGCCACGCCCGGCGGCGCCGACGATCAGCGGTTGCTCGAGCGCCTGCTGGAAGGATTGCACCTTGGCGTCCGGCCGCACGAAGCAGGTGCCGCCGTCGGCGGTCGCGGCGCTCGCGAGGTAATGGAACTTGCGCGAGTCGTAACGCGCCGCATCGGCGTTGCCGATCAGCGGTTCAACAATGGCGCCGCGAAAGATCTCGCCGATGACGGTGCCGTCTTTCGCGGAGTTGAAATACAGCGTGCGCGCCGCGATCAGGCTCCCCGCGCCGGGCGAGTTCACGATGACGATGGACGGCTTTCCGGGAATGTAGCCGGACAGCCGTGGCGCGATGGCGCGGGCGTAGACATCATAGCCGCCGCCCGCATTGCCGCCGACGATCATGGTGATCGTCTTGCCGCGATAGAAGTCCGCGACCTCATCCGCCGCCTGGGCGTGCGACGCGCCGGCGACCGCCAGAACAGCGGCGAGGGCGCCTCGCCATCGGCGGATGGCGTTCAGACTGCGCGAGCCGCCGGGAACGACTTTCCTTTGCATCGGAGCCTCTTTCCTCGTTGACGTACCTTGTCGCTCAGGCGCCACGCTTGGTGGTGGTGGACGCCGCGCCACGTTCTTCGCCGGGCTCGACATGCACGTCGATGACGCAGACGCCGCCCGATTTCAGGATGTCGACGCCTTGCAGGATGGCTTCGCGCAGGGCCTCTATGCTCGTCACCGGGCCAATGCCTACGGCGCCTTGCGAATGCGCGAGTTCGGAGATGTTGACCTCGGGATCGGCGATGCGCTGGCCGATCCAGCGGTTCGACGCCGGCCTGTTGCGGCGCCGCGCCACGGCGTCCTGATGCATCTCGTCGTTGAAGTAGGAGCGGTTGTTGTTGACGATGATGAGCGTGGGAATGCGCGAGCGGGCCGCGCTCCACACGGCGGACGCGCCCATGCAGAAATCGCCGTCGCCCACGACCGCGACGGTGTAGCGACCGCGCGTGTGCAAGCCGAGCGCGGCGCCGACCGCGATGCCCGGGCCGGACCCGAGACCGCCGCCGCCGTCGCGCCCGAGATAGGCGAGCGGGTTGCGGAAAGGCCAGATGTCGCTCGGCCACGCCCGGCACAGCACCGCGATGCTGACGTCGTCAGGGTTGTCGAAGGCGGCGCGCAATTCGCGCGCGATCGCCACCATGGTGGGCTTGGTGTCGGGCGCATGCGGCTTGCGCTCGCCGCGCTGGCGCCAGGGTTCGCGCACGCCCGGTCCGAGCGCCGCGATGAGATCGGTCACGAGCGCATCGGCGGAGGCTGCGATGGGCACGTCCACGGGGCCGAGCCGCATGTAGTTCATGTGGGCGCCATTGTGCAGAATCGGATCGAGCGTGGCGCTGATCACTTTCGCGGCTGGCGCGGGCGAGTCGTTCTCGCGATTGGTCGCCGTGCCGAGATCCCACCATTCCAGCGAGAGGATGACGTCGGCTTCGTTGATGATGTCGCGTACGGCGGCGCCGATCTTCTGGTGGCCGAACGGCGCGAGAATGTGGGCGGGGTGATCCGTCGGGAAAACCGCGCGGTTGCGGAGATCGGTCATCACCACGGCGCCGAGACGCTCGGCGAGCTTGACGCGTGCGTCCCACGCCTCCGTCGAAATGTCGCCGCGACCGGCAAGGATCAGCGGACGCTTCGCGTTGCGCAGCAGGTCGACGGCGCGCGCCAGCAGGTCTGCCGATGGACGCGGCGGCGCAGGCGCCTGGAAGCGCGACATGTCCGGAAAATCGGGCACGGTCGAGAGCGATGTTTCCTGCAGCCCGGCATCGAGGCAGATGTAGACCGGCGCCGTCGGCGCGCTGCGCGTGATGATGTTGGCGCGGCACATGGCCTCGATCATCGCTTCGGGCGAGGTCGGCTGGTTGTCCCATTTCACGAAGTCGCGGATCATGCCGCCCTGGTCCGCGGACGTGTGGATCCAGTCGATCCATGGACGACGCTGCGAGGAATCCATCGGCCCTGTCGCGCCAAGCACGAACATCGGCGCGCGATCGCACCACGCGTTGTAGAGCGCCATCATGCCATGCAGCAGGCCGATGTTGGCGTGCAGCACGCAGGCCATCGGCTCGCCCGTCGCCTTGGCGTATCCGTGCGCGATCGCGACGGAGTGGTCCTCGTGCAGGCAGACGATGATCGAGGGCGCCTCGTTGCCGAGATGGTTGACGATGGAATCGTGCAGGCCGCGAAAACTGGCGCCGGGGCAGAGGCTGACATAGGGCATCTGGAAGCGGCGCAGCATCTGTGCGGCGACATCGCTGACCCAGGCGATTTGCGTATCCGGTTCACCTTCTGGCTTGTCGAAATGCATGCGACGTTCCCTATCGATGGAAGGCTTGGTGGCGTCTCGCGCCGCAACAAGGCATGGCCAGCGCACGCCGGCTGAGCGCACGCGGATATGTGCTGAATGTGGACCCGTTCTCGGCAAGGCGTCAGCGCGCTTCTGATTGCAGGTCGCGTCGGACGGCTCGCCGGTCGGGCGGTTTCCTCCAAGGCACAGGCTAAAACACCCACGTCCGAGCGATAATCGAAAACCCGGCGCTGGTGATCGCTTTTGCGTTTCCGCTGATGGCGAGCGCGGCGCCTGGCGATTGATTTTATGGGACATGTCATTCAATCGTCGCCGATCGGCCGGTTTCTGGGGGCCCGGCGTTCACTGGCGTTTTGCGTCACGTGCAGCGTCGTGCTTTATCTTTGCGAGAAATCGTCGACGTTTCGTCGGCGCGCGACGCGTTCGCGTTTGCTTTCAGGGAAAGGCCAAGCCGCAGATGGGTATGGAACAGAATTCGAACGCACCCGCCGAAATCGCAGGCTGGGGCAGCGATGTCATTGCGGACGTGCTGCGCGCGCTTGGCTTCCCGTATGCGGTCATTGTGCCCGGCGCCAGCTTTCGCGGCCTGCATGACAGCATCGTCAACCGTCTCGGCAACCAGACCCCGCAGCTCGTCACCTGCCTGCACGAGAACCACGCGGTCTCCATCGCGGACGGCTATTCGCGCGTCACCGAGACGCCGCTGCTCGTCATCCTGCATTCCAACGTCGGCCTCATGAACGGCTCGATGGCGATCTACAACGCCTGGTGCGACCGACGCCCGATGATGATCCTCGGCGCGACCGGCCCGGTCGATGCGCATCATCGCCGTCCGTGGATCGACTGGGTGCACACCTCGAAAGATCAGGGCGCGCTCGTTCGCAACTTCGTGAAGTGGGACGACCAGCCGGCCTCCGCCGAGGCTGCGATCGAGTCGCTGCTGCGCGCGAACCAGATCACCCGCGCCGCGCCGCACGGGCCGGTCTATGTCTGCCTCGATGCGCATATGCAGGAGGGCAAGCTAGATCGCGCCATTCCTGCCCCGCAGATCGAGCGCTTCGCGGCGCCGCGCCGCATCGGCGTCGACATGAGCGCCTTGCGCGACGTCGACAGTGCGCTGCGCGCCGCGAAGAAGCCGTTGATCCTGGCGGGTCGTGTCTCGCGCGGCATGGACGACTGGAGCCGCCGCATCGCGCTGGCCGAGCGTTACGGCGCTACCGTGCTGTCCTCCACCAACAACGCGCCGGCGTTCCCGACCGCGCATCCGTTGCAT
>JAQGKM010000309.1 GCA_028290125.1 Hyphomicrobiales bacterium
GCGACGCTCGTCGCGACTGGCGCGCTGCGCGACGAACTCGCGGCGCATGGCTTCAGCAAGCTGACCATCTGGCGACGCGGGATCGATCTCGCGCTGTTCCAGACAGGCGAACGCAAGGAGAGTGAACAGGCGCATCCGCTCGCTCTCTATGTCGGGCGAGTCTCGGAGGAGAAGAACATCGAAGCGTTTCTCGCGCTCGACCTGCCGGGCATGAAGATGGTCGTGGGCGACGGACCCGCGCGCGCCGAGCTGGAGAAGAAATATCCGCACGTGCGCTTCATGGGCCTGCGCAGCGGACGCGAACTCGCGGACCTCTATGCATCAGCCGATGTGTTCGTGTTTCCGAGCCGCACCGACACGTTCGGCCTCGTCATGCTGGAGGCGCTCGCCGCCGGGACGCCGGTGGCGGCCCTGCCGGTCACCGGGCCGAGCGAAGTGCTCGGGACCTCCGGCTGCGGCGTGATGAACGAGGACCTGCGCACGGCAGCGATGGACGCGCTGAAGATCTCGCGCGAGAAGTGCCGCGCTTTCGCGGCTCAGTTTGGCATCCGGGAAAGCGCACAGAATTTCTTCGAACATGTGTCCACCGCGCTGGCGCGGCGAAACGCCTGAGGCTCAGGCCGCCGCAGGCATTTGCACGGACGGGCTGCGCGGCGCCAGGACGGCGTGCGACGAATCCGTCCAGCGGATGAGTTCGAGCCGGCCATCGGGATGCTCGACGACCGCGGAATTGCTCTCAACCCAGTCGCCCGTGTTGATGTAGAGAATGTCCTCCATCTGCTGCACCGAAGGGCGATGGATATGGCCGCATAGCACGATGTCGACATCGTTGCGGCGCGCATCCGCCGCAACCGCCTGTTCGAAAGCGCTGATGTAATTCACCGCGCTCTTCACCTTCTGCTTGCTCCAGGCCGAGAAGGACCAGTACGGCAGCCCCATCGCGCGGCGCACGCGGGCGATGCCGCGATTGAGCCAGATCGCGAAATCGTAAGCCCAGTCGCCCAGCAGCGCGAGCCAGCGCGCGTTGCGCACGACCGTGTCGAACTTGTCGCCATGCAGCACCAGCATGCGCTTGCCGTCTGCGGTCTTGTGAATGATCTCTTCGTGGATCTCGATGCCGCCGAAGGTCGAGCCGCAATAGTCGCGCAGGAACTCGTCGTGATTGCCCGGCACGTAGATCAGCCGCACGCCCTTGCGCACCTTGCGAAGGATCTTCTGCACGACGTCATTGTGCGGCTGCGGCCAGTGCCACGAGGCGCGCAGGCGCCAACCGTCGATGATGTCGCCCACCAGATAGATCGTATCGGCCTCGTAGACGCGGATGAAATCGAGCAGCGCATCCGCCTGACAACCGCGCGTGCCCAGATGCACATCGGAGAGGAACAGCGTGCGGACATGGATCTGTTCGGACTTGCCCGTCATCTTTCTCGTCCTTCCCGTCATCTGGCTGCGGCGGAGGCCGCCCTGCGCGAGCCTATGCGTGAGTCTCATCTCAGTTTCATGACAGCAGCGGCGCCTGCTTCATGCAGCTGTCACATGGGCTGGCTAGCTCTGCGCCATGTCGATGCTGGTCCACCTTCTGGCGGGATTCGCGGGGCTCTCGCTCGTCGCGCATCTTGCAAGCCACGCCCTGGCGCTCGGGCGCCTGCGCAGCCGCCCGTCCGTGGCGGCGCGCAAATCGCCATGGCCGCAAGTATCGCTGGTGCGGCCGCTGTGCGGCGTCGAAGAATTTTCCGCGCAGACGCTCGAGGCGTCCTTCCGACTCACCTACCCCAACCACGAAATCTTTTTCTGCGTGGCGCAGGCGCATGATCCGGTCGCGCCGCTCGTGCGGGCGGCGATGGCGCGGCATCCGCACGTGCGCGCGCGATTGCTTGTCGGCGGCGAGACCTTTTCCGGCAATCCGAAACTCGACAACATGGCGAAGGGCTACCGCGCCGCGCAGGGCGAACTCGTCGTCTTCATCGACAGCAACCTGCTCGTTCCGCCTGACTACCTGCAGCATGTGGTCGCTGCCTTCACGGACGACGCCGCCGTCGTCTCCGCACCGCCCTACGGCGATGCGCCGGCGACGCTGGCGGCGGAGGTCGAATGCGCGCTGCTCAACGCCTATGCGGCGCGCGTGCAATATTGCGTCGATGCGCTGGGGCATGGTTTCGCGCAAGGCAAGACGCTCGCCTTCCGCAAGGCCGATCTCGACGCAGGCGCCTTCGCCGCCATGGCTCTGGAGCCGGCCGAAGACGCCGCCGCGACGAAGTGGGCGCGGGCGCAGGGCCGCAAGGTGCGGCTCGTCACCCCGATTGCGCCGCAGCCGCTTGGCCACCGCAGCTTCGACGCGGTCTGGTCTCGCCATCTGCGTTGGGCGCGCCTGCGCCGCGCGACCTTTCCGCTGCTTTTCGCGCCCGAAATCCTGTCGAGCGCGCTGACGCCGCTGGCCGCCGTCGGCGTCATGGAATGGCTGGCGGGCGGCCCTGTCCTGCCCTGGGTCGCGGCCTATGCGTTTGTCTGGTACGGCGCGGATGTCGCCGCCACGCGCCTCGCGGGCTGGCCCTTGTCGTGGCGGACGCTCGTCGCCCTGCCCTGCCGCGACGCCCTGCTGGCTGCGATCTGGTTCGCTGCCTGGGCCGGACGCGGCTTCGTCTGGCGCGGCCATGCCCTGCAGGCGGCCGCGATGCGCCCCGATGCACAGGCGTGATGAACCGTTGCATGAATTGGATTTGATCTCTTCACCGGGCCTCTCTAGCAAGAACGCAAAGCCGGACCCCGGAGAGGAACGCCATGAGCCCCGAACGTCCCTATGATCTCGCCCATCTGGGCCATGTCGAAATCTTCACCCCGAAGCCAGACGAGAGCCTGCATTTCTTCGTCAATGTGCTGGGCCTGACCGAAAGCGGCCGCGAGGGCGATTCCGTCTATCTGCGCGGCTGGGACGATTACGAGTTCCACACGCTGAAGCTCACCGCCGCCAAACAGCCCGGCATGGGCCATGTGGCCTTCCGCGCCAACAGCCCGGAGGCGCTGGAGCGCCGCGCGAAAAAGCTCGAAAGCATGGGCCGCGGCATCGGCTGGGTCGATGGCGACATGGGCCATGGCAAGGCCTACCGCGCGACCGACCCGGACGGGCACATCTTCGAGATCTATTACGAGACGCGCTGGTACGAGGCGCCTCCGGAGTTGAAGCCCGCCCTGAAAAATCAGGCGATGCGCTTTCCGTCGCGCGGCGCGAATGCGCGACGCCTCGATCACCTGAACCTGCTGGTGCTCGATGTCGCCGCAACGCGCGAGTTTCTCGCCGACGGCCTGCACATGCGCAACACGGAGCGCATCGTTCTCGACGACGGTACCGAAGCCGGCTCGTGGATGACAACGACCAACAAGACCTACGACATCGCCTTCACGCTCGACCACACGGGCGTGGCCGGGCGCTTCCACCACGTCACCTATGCGCTCGACAGCCGCGAGGACATCCTGCGCGCCGCCTCGATCACCTGAACCTGCTTGTGCTCGACGTGACGGCGACACGCGAGTTTCTCGATGAAGGCCTGCACATGCGCAA
>JAQGKM010000181.1 GCA_028290125.1 Hyphomicrobiales bacterium
TGGGAAGCTGCCGTTCTACCATTGAACTACACCCGCGCACTGAAAGCACGATAGCCGCTCATGTGGGTGCGGTGCAAGCGCCAAGGCGGCGATTTCGCGCCGCCCGTCACCTGAAATGTTTGGACAGCTTCAGTCCCTGGGCCTGGTAGTTCGAGCCCAGCCCTGCGCCATACAGCATGCGCGGGGCCTCAGCCATGCGCTCATAGACGAGGCGACCGACGATCTGGCCGTCTTCCAGGATGAAGGGCACGTCGTGGGAACGAACCTCCAGCACTGCGCGCGCGCCCGCGCCCCCCGCCTCGGCGGCGCCGAAGCCGGGATCGAAAAACCCCGCGTAGTGCACCCGGAATTCGCCCACCAGCGGGTCGAAGGGGGTCATTTCGGCCGCATGGTCGGGCGGCACGCGCACGGCTTCCTTGGAGGCCAGAATGTAAAACTCGCCCGGATCGAGCACGAGGTCGCCGCGCGCGTGGATCGGCTCCCAGAAGTCGAGCACGTCATGGGCGGCGAGCTTGTCGACATCGATCAGGCCGGTGTGGCGCTTGGCGCGATAGCCGATCAGCGTCGTCCCGCCGAAGCCCGACAGGTCGATCGACACGGCGACGCCGCCCTGGATCGACGGCTCGGCGCTCGTCACCAGCTTCTCGCGCGCATGCAGCGCGAGGTGCCCGGCGTCGTCGAGACGCGCATGGCCGTGACGGAACCGCACCTGCGACAGGCGCGCGCCCGCGCGGGCGAGGATCGGGAAGGTGCGTGGCGAAATCTCCGCGTAGAGGCGACCGGTGTAGCCGGCCTCGATCAGGTCGAACTCGCGCGAATAATCGGTGATGACGCGGGTGAACACGTCGATGCGGCCGGTCGAGCTTTTCGGATTGGCGGCGGCGGCGATTTCGGGCGGCAGCGCGAGACTTTCCATCAACTCGGCGACATAGACGCAGCCGGTCTCCAGCACGGCGCCTTTCGACAGGTCGATCTCGTGCAGCGAGACGTTCTCGATGCATTGCGCGACCGTGCGGCCGAGCCCCGGCAGGAAGCTCGCGCGCATGCGCCAGGCGCGCGCGCTCAGGCGCAGGTCGAGGCTGGCGGGCTGGATCTGGCCGGGCGCAAAAGGCTCGTCCGGACGGATCAGCCCCTCGCCGGCCATGGCCTCGATCTGATGGGCGGCCAGGATGCCGCGACCGGAGAGATGGATGGACGCCAAGGTTCAGCGCTCCCGAGAGAAAAAAGCTTCTTCGCTGTAGACCATCCGGGTAATCTCGCCAAGGCTGTCGGCTGAGCCAAAGTTTTCCGCTCCGCCGATCCACCAGCTTTTTGTTCAAGCCATTTCAAAGGAGCAGCGCCAATGGCGGACTACAGCCTGGTGCTTGTGCACAATCCTTATTGTCAGGCCCTGCAGGACTTCGAGAAGATCGCCGCCATCGTGCGGTCGACCGCGCCCGACATCGAGGTTTTCATCGTCGGCCACGACCATATCGGGTCGGTGACGCGCAAACAGGCCGCCCGCCACCCGTCCTTCATCTTTTCGCCAGGCGAACTCAGTGTCTTTTCGCCGAGACGCGGCCACGTCGCCGCGGGGCGCCCGATCCCCAAGCTCGAACAGATGCGAATGATGCAGTCGGCGGGTGTCTCGACGCCCGACTTCACCGAATGGACCGAGGACGGCGTCATCGACGAGGCGCGCTTCGGTCCGGTCGTCATCGTCAAATCTGGCGCGCCCTTCACGTCGCACGGCCAGAACGTCTTTCTGGTGAAGACGCGCGCCATTGCAACGCTTGCCGCGTCCCAGGGCGCCGCATGGCGCGCGGGCGCACCGTGGATCGTGCAGCAGTTCATCATGCCGGTCGACGGCCGCGCCCACAATTATCGGGTCCTGAATCTGCTGGGTGAAAATCTGTTTTCGATCTGCAAGCGATCGCATCAGGCGAACGGCCCGGTCTCGGACTATGACGACCTCATGACCGGTTACGTCCACCACGCGGTCGCCAGACTTTCGCGGGTGGAAACCACCTTCGCGGATGACGAAGACGTGCTGGAGACGGCCAGATCTGTCGAGAAGGCTTTTGGCGACATTCCGCTGCGGGGCTGCGACATCGTCCGTGACGGCGCGACGGGGCGGTGCTTCGTGCTGGAGGTCAATCCCGGCGGCAACACCTGGGTGTTTTCGAAGCCGGAAGCCTGCGAGCGCATGCGGCGCCAGCTTGGCGTGGACGACCTTGCCGCGCGTTTCAACTCGTTCGAACGCGCGGCGCAGGCTCTGATCCGGGCGACGCGCGCCCGGGCGGTCTAGGCGCGGGGCCCAAGGGCCCCGCTGCAATCACCAGTGATAGCTGATGCCGACGCGCACGGCGTGATCTTTCGCCTCGTACTTCGCGACGGACGAGGCCGAAAGGCCGCCATTGGCCGAGCGGCTGAACGAGCCGAAATCGGTGTAGCGATACTCGACGCGCGCCGACCAGTTGGGCGCAAACATGTATTCGGCGCCCACGCCAGCGGTCCAGCCGGTGCGCGTGCCGGTCGACGACTGCGTGGAGCTCCAATAGACGGAGCTGGCCTGCGTCTTGAAATTGGCGAAAGCCGCGCCGCCCGTCGCGTAGATCAGGGCCGGGCCGAAAGCCATGCCAAGGCGCGCGCGCAAGGATGCGCGATAGGTCGACTTGACCGACCGGTAGTAATCCTCGCCGAAGAACACCTGTTTGGTCGAGCCCGACAGCTTGGACAGTTCGTAATCGCCTTCGAGGCCATACACGAAGTCACGCGACTGCAGCTGGTAGCCAACATGGACGCCGCCGGCGAAAGCCTTGGGCTTCATTTTGCCGGTGAAGAAGGTGCTCGCGCCGTTGGTTTGGGTCAGGCTGTCCTGGCCCCACACGTAGCCGACCTGTGCGCCGGTGTAGAAGCCGGCCCAGCTCAGCACGGGCAGCGGCTGCGGCGCGAGCGGAGCGCGCCTTGCGCCGAGATCGGCGGCGAAGAGGGGCGAAGACAGGGCGACAAGCGCCGTCGTGGCGAGCAGAAGGTTCTTCATGATTGGTGACGTCCAGATAAAAGGGATTGTTGAAAATACGGACTATGGCTGAAGCATAGCAGGATTCGAACAGCGCCGCCAGAGCTAAGGCGAGGCGGTTTGGAGGCGAGCGTACGGGCGTGTCAGCGGAAGTAGTAGGTCGCGCCCGCCCGGACTGATGTCTCCGTCACGCGATGTGACGCCTTGGCGCCCGTCGCGACGCCGGAGTCGGACTGGGCCGAGGATTGACCGAAATCGGCATAGCGATATTCGCTGAACGCCGCCCAGTTACGTGTCAGCCGGTACACGAGACCCGCGCCAAGCGTGGCCCCGAAGCCGAAATTCTCCTGCCGCTGGGATTCGCCGAGGCCTGTCGTGGCCAGGCCGGTGGTCTTGAGGTTCGTCATCGCGCCGCCGCCGGTGGCGTAGATGGAAAAGACCCCGAAATCATAGCCGAGCTTCGCCCGCAACGTGCTGCGAGAATCCATCTGGTAGGTGCGGGTGAAGGTCGTGGTGCCGTCGGAGTAGACGCCCTTTCCCTGCTTGCCGCCCCAATCGTAATCGGCCTCCAGCCCCAGAACGAGCTGATCGAAATTGCGCTGGTAGCCGACATGAAGGCCGCCGAACGCCGTGTCCGAGCTCATTTCCATTTTCCAGAGCGGCAGGATCTGGCTGTATTGCTGCATCTTGTCCTTGGCCCAGGCCATGCCGCCCTGTACGCCGAAATAGAAGGCGTCAGGCGCGATGCCGCGGCTGGCAAAGGTCGGGCGATCGGCCGCAAGACAGGGAAGCGAAAGGACGACCAACTGCGCCGCCAGAGCGAAGCGAATCAGGGCCATGAACAACCTCTTGAAAACATTATTAAAAAAATTGCACGTATGAACTGCCGTAAGGGTATCCTTTTGAGACACCGGACGCCAGTCGTGCTTAAGGTTTCATTCACTGCGATGATGGCCACTGCCGCGGTTGACCGCATGGGTCCCGGGCTACTAGTCTGCCGCCAGTGGTCATTTGAGCCGGTCGGCTTGCCGCCACTTTAAACAAAGGGCTAAAAGATCGGAGCTGCTGCATCGGCTTCGCGTCTGGCCCATTCGACAATGATCGAGGCTACGCATGACCGACGAAAAGGCACCCCGGAAAGCTCTGGAAACGAAGTCGCTCCACACCGCCACGCGGCTGGTGCATGGCGGCACGATGCGCTCGTCCTTTGGCGAGACGTCCGAGGCTCTGGTCCTCACCCAAGGCTACGTCTACGACTCCATGGAAGCCGCCGAGGCGCGCTTCAAGGGCGAGGCGCCGGGCTTTCTCTATTCGCGATTTTCCAATCCGACGGTCGCGATGTTCGAGCGCCGCATGGCTGAACTCGAAGGCGCAGAGGCGGCGCGCGCCACGGCCAGCGGCATGGCCGCCGTCACCGCCTCCGTCATGGGCCAGGTGCAGGCGGGCGATCACGTCGTCGCCGCCAAGGCGCTGTTCGGCTCCTGCCGCTTTGTGGTCGAGGAGCTGATGCCGCGCTTCGGCGTCGCCTGCACGCTGGTCGACGGCACGGACCTCGGCCAATGGCGCGCGGCGATGCGCCCCGAGACCAAGGTTCTCTTTCTGGAGAGCCCGACCAATCCGCAGCTGGAGATCATCGACATCGCCGCGGTCGCCGAGATCGCGCATGCGGGCGGCGCGGCGCTCACGGTCGACAATGTCTTCGCCACGCCGCTGCTGCAGAGCCCGCTGAAGCTTGGCGCCGATTGCGTGGTCTATTCGACGACGAAACACGTCGACGGACAGGGCCGCTGTCTGGGCGGCGTCATTCTCGCGTCGGAAGACTTCATTCAGCAGAAGGTGCACAACTTCCTGCGCCAGACCGGCCCTGCCCTGTCGCCCTTCAACGCCTGGGTGATGCTGAAGAGTCTGGAGACGCTGCCGTTGCGCGTGCGCGCGCAGATGGCGTCGGCGGAAATCGTCGCCGATCATCTCGCGGGCAAGCCCGGCGTCGCGCGCGTGCTTTATCCCTCGCGCAAGGATCATCCGCAGCACGAGCTCGCGATGCGCCAGATGAGCGGCGGCGGCACCGTCGTCGCGCTCGAACTCGCGGGCGGCAAGGCGGCGGCGTTCCGCTTTGCGAACGCGCTGCAGATCATGAAGATCTCGAACAACCTCGGCGACGCCAAGAGCCTCATCACGCATCCCGCCACGACGACGCATCAGCGCCTGTCGCCGGAAGCGCGCGCCGAAATGGGCATCGGCGACGGCCTGCTGCGCCTGTCGATCGGGCTCGAGGATGTGCGCGATCTCATCGACGACTTCGACCGCGCGCTCGCGGCGCTCTAGCGAGTCAGCAACAAGAGAGGCCGAGGTCGCGCATGAAGGCGATCCCGGCTTCGATCTGCTCTTCGGAGATGAATTCGTCCGGCTGGTGCGCCTGGTCGATGGAGCCCGGGCCGCACACCACGGTGGCGACGCCGCCGGCCTGAAACCGCCCGCCCTCCGTGGCGAAAGCCACCGCCTGCGTGCGGTTCGATTTCGTCAGCCGCAGCGCGATCTTCTCGGCGTCTGAGCCGGGCTCGGGCGCAAGCCCCGGCACTTCCACTTCCGTGACGGTGACGACATCGGCTTCCGGCGCGTTCGCGCGCAAACGCGGCAGCAGCACGTCGCGCGCATAGGCGTCGAGCCGCGCGCGGGCGGCGTCGAGCGGCACACCCGGCAGCGCGCGGAACTCCCAATGGAACGCGCAGTCGCGTGCTAGAATGTTGCGCGCGGTCCCGCCGGCGATCGTGCCGACATGCACGGTCGAGACCGGCGGATCGAAACGATCGTTGACGCCGCTCTCCTGCGCAATCTCGGCGCCGATGCGGTAGAGTTCGGTCACGAGTTCGCACGCCGCCTGCACGGCGTTCACGCCCAGCGCGGGCTTGGAGGAATGCGCCTCGCGTCCCAGCACGCTGGTGCGGTAGGTCGCGACCGCCTTGTGGGCGTCGACCACCTGCATCAGCGTCGGCTCGCCGACGATGACGGCGCGCGGACGCGGCAGATCGGCGCCGAACCGCGCGATCGTGTCGACCGGGCCGAGGCAGGTCGTCTCCTCGTCGTAGGATATGAGGATGTGCAAAGGCGTTTGCAGCGGAAGCGTTTTCCATTCCGCCACCATGGCGAGCACGATGGCGACGAAGCCCTTCATGTCGCAGGCGCCGCGCCCATAGATGCGGCCGCCGTCGCGGCGCATGCGGAACGGGTGGCCGGTCCAGACCTGCCCCTCCACCGGCACGACGTCGGAATGACCCGACAGCACCACGCCGCCGTCCACCGCAGGGCCGAGCGTGGCGAACAGCGCCGCCTTGTCGCCCTGCGCATTGGGCACGCGCAGGGACACGACGCCCTGCTCTGCCAGATAATCCTCGACCCAGGCGATCAGATCGAGATTGCTTTTCTGGCTTTCCGTGTCGAAGGCGATCAGCCGCGACAGGATGTCGGCGACCTGTTCGAGGCCAATGCGGGGCGCGGGCGCTTGCATGGTTGAGGGACTCGTCAGTTCAGCGTGCGCTGGGCATAAGGCGAATCGAGAGAGAACGCCGGGATCTCCGCGTCGAAGCCGGTCCCGTCGGAATCGACCATCCTGTAGGAGCCGACCATGATGCCCGAGGGCGTGCTCAACGGACAGCCCGACGTGTAGCGGAAGGACTCGCCCGGTTGTATGACGGGCTGCTCGCCGACGACGCCCGGCCCGCGCACCTCCTCGACCAGCCCGGCGCCATCGGTGATCAGCCAGTGACGGGCGGTCAGCTGCACGGGCTCGCGGCCGAGATTGGTGATCTCGACCGTGTAGGCCCAGAAGTAGCGGCCTTCGTCAGGCTCCGACCGGTCCGCCAGGAACTGCGGCATGACGGTGACCTGGATGTCGCGTGTGACAGCGGTGTACATGGGATCGAGTTTGCCTCAAAGACCAACACGGCGTCGAGCTTTCATTCAGGCGCGGCGCGCAAAGGAGAGTGAAGAGATGAGCTTCAGCCCGACCGGCCCGGCCCCTGCAAATCTGGCGATCCGCGCGGCGCAGGACGATGATGTCGCCGCCGCCTGCGCGCTCGTGCGTCGCTCCATCGCGGAACTCTGCGTCGCCGATCACCACAACCAGCCGGCCATCGTCGAGGGCATGCTGATCAACAAGACGCCCGACAACATGAAGGCCTGGATCGCCACGCCCGGCAGTTTCGTGCTGGTCGCCGAAGTCGGCGCCATGACGGCGGGCGTCGGCGGGCTGACGGGCGACGGCGAGATCTCGCTGCTCTATGTGGCGCCCGACTTCCGGTTTCAGGGCGTCAGCAAGGCGCTGCTGGCGGCGCTCGAGGACAAGGCGCGCAGCCTCGGCCTGCCCAATTGCGCGCTGGTCTCGACCGACACGGCGCAGCGCTTCTTCACCGCGCGCGGCTATGCGGGCTACGACGCCGAAGAGGATGATTTCGGCATGGACGCCACCTCGATGACCAAGGCGCTCTGAGCCGGCGCGGTCGCGTGGGCGAGGCCGTGCCTCGTCTTCGACCAGTGGTGGGGCCGCACCCACAATTCGCAAAGGGCATGGAAGGCGGCGGCCGAAACGCAGAGCCAGTGCAGCGGTCGCACCAGCAGAAACGGCGCGCAGGTCCACAGATTTGCGCGCACGATGGCGAGCAGCGTCGGCAGGATCATCGAGACGACGCCGAAACCCGCGAGCGCCGCCCATAGCCAGACGACAAGCCGCCACCCATCGCCCTCGGCCTGAAGGAGGTCGCCAACGACGCTCTCATGCAAGACATAGAGCGTGATCCACAGGCCGATGGCGGGGCCGAGCGTGTTGGCGGCGATCAGCGACAGCGTATGGATCGCCCGCGCGGCGCCCAGGTCGGCCGCCAGCTTCAGCGGAGATCGCGTGTGCGTCACGAAGGTCTGCATCCAGCCCTTGAGCCAGCGGCGGCGCTGCGGATACCAGTCCCGCAACGTCGGCGGCGCCTCCTCGAAGGTGAACGAGCGCAAGGTCTCGCAGAGATAGCCCAAGCGTGCGAGCCGCAGGCCGAGGTCGGCGTCTTCGGTGACGTTCCACGCGTCCCAGCCGCCCACGTCGCGCAGCACGTCGGTCTTGAAATGGTTGGACGTTCCGCCCAGCGGCAAGGGCAGGCCCAGCCGCGCCATGCCGGGCATCAGAATTTCGAACTGCGCCGCATAATCCAGTGCGAAGAGCCGCGTCAGCCAGCTGTCGCTTTTGTTCTCTATGCGCAATTGCGCCTGCAGCACAGCAAGCTTTGGCGACGAGGCGCTGAACCGCGCGGCGGCCTTGCGCAACTGGTCCGGATCCGGCCTGTCTTCGGCGTCGTAGATCACGAGCCTTTCGCCGCGCGCGACGAGAAGGCCGACATTCAGCGCGCGCGGCTTCGTGCGCGGCGCGCCGTCGGGCGCGACGACCACGCGATGATGACGCGGCAGCGGTTGGGCGGCCAGCGCCGCCATCGTGGCGGCGTCGTCGGCTTCGATCAGGTAGATGACTTCGAGCTTGTCCTGTGGATAATCCAGCGCCGTCATGGCGGCGACCAGGCGCGGCGCGATTTCCGCCTCCTGATAGAGCGCGATCAGGACCGTGTAACCTGGCAGGTCGGCATCCGGCAGATCGGGGTCGATGCGTTCGGGCGCGAGCGCGACGAATGTCGCCAGGATGCGCACCAGCACGGCGACGCACATCGTCAGGGCGACGGCAAGGAACACGACCGCCCAGACCTGCAGGCCGAAGGCCAGTTCAAATGGCAGCAGCGCAAGCAGCCCCAGCGCCAGCCATTTGATGGCGGTCGCCGCGCCGCCGCGCGCGCAGAATTCCACATGCGCGCGTGGCAGAGCATCGGCCGCCTCGGCGGCGATCTCGCGCCCGAACCGCGCCAGCACGGCGCGCTCGAAATGCCCGGGCGTGGCGATCGCCAGTCGTGCGCCCGCCTGCTCGGGCGAGACATGCGCCAGCATCGCCTCGATCCCGGCGTCGCCCGGCGCCAGCAGCCAGCGCCCGTCCGCCAGCCGAATGACCCCGGTGCGCAACCCCAGTCGCCAATCCGCGTCGGCGGCGATTTGCGGATCGTCCGTCAGGACATCGGCATCGAGGTGCGCCGCGAGGCGCGCATACGAATCCCCGTCGTCACGCGAATTCCCGACCTGCCAGTGAAATCCCTGAGGCGGCTTGCGCGTTGGCCGCAGGACGCGCTTCAATGCGCGCGACGCTCGGCCGATCGAACCCTCAGGACCCATGGACACGCCTCGTAACAGCACCCGTGAAACACGCCGCAGAACATACCCGAAGTGGGTTCGTTTCTGTCAAGCTTTAGCTGTCTCGACGGGGTTGGCCGGGCCGGCACTCGCCCAGCAAGGCGCCATCCCGAGCTTCTGGGATCCGCAGCGGCGTATCGAACGGCCCGAGGCGCCTGCGCCCCGCCTGCTGCGATTCGTGACGGAAGACGATTATCCGCCGTTCAATTTCGCCCTGCCGGATGGCTCGCTGACGGGTTTCAACGTGGAGCTGGCGCGCGCCCTGTGCGAGGAGCTGAAGGTCCCCTGCACCATCCAGCCGCGTCGGTGGGATACGCTCGTGCCGGCGCTCACCGAAAACCGCGCCGACGCCGTCATCGCCTCCATGGCGAGCACGCCCGAGCGCCGCGCCGAGATCGACTTCACCGCGCCCTATTACCGGACGCCGGGCCGGTTCGTCGCGGCGAAAGACGCCGCCGGCTTCGACGACATCCGGCCCGAGACGCTGCGTGGCAAGATCGTCGGCGTGCAGGCGGGCTCCGCCCACGAGGCTTTTCTGCGCGATCTCTTCAAGGGCGCCGAGATCAAGACCTACGACAGCGCCAACGCCGCGCGCACCGCGTTGAAGGCGGGCGAGATCGCGTTGCTGTTCGGCGATGGCGTGTCGCTGTCGCTCTGGCTCAACGGCACGGACGCGGGCAATTGCTGCGCCTTCCGTGGCGGGCCGTATCTCAGCGAGCGCTACTTCGGCGAAGGCGTCGGCATCGCGTTGCGCAAGGGCAATGGCGATTTGCGCCGGCTGCTCGAATACGGCCTGAAACAGCTGCACCAGAAGGGCGTCTACGCCGATCTCTACCTGAAATATTTTCCGGTCGGCTTCTTCTAGCTCGTCACATCAACCGCTGGATTTCCTTCGCGACCGTATCGGGCGGCGACTGGAGGTTCAGCGCTGAGACGAAGCGCCCCTGCTTGTCCATCAGGTAGACGATGGCGGAATGGTCCATCGAATATTCGCCGTTCTCCTGCGGCTGTTTCTTTGAATACACGCGATAGACCTTGAGGGCGGCATCGATCTCGGGCCGCGAGCCGGACAGGCCCGAGATGCGCGGATCGAAACTCGACAGATAATCCTTCAGCGCGGCCGGCGTGTCGCGCTCGGGATCGACCGTGACGAACAGCGCCGACACGCGCTTGTCCGCCGGCAGTCGCTTCAGCACCTCGGACATGTCGAACAGCGCCGTCGGGCACACGTCCGGACAATGCGTGTAGCCGAAGAAGACGATCGAGGGCGCGCCGCGATAGCTCGCCTCCGTCACGCGCGCGCCATTCTGGTCGGTCAACGTGAACGGGCCGCCGATGGACGACGCGCGCGCCTGCTCGCCGCCGCCGGTTACGATCAGGGCGGCCGCGCCGATCAGCGCGATGAAGCCGAGCGCGAGGATGGCGATCGGCAAGATGAGCCGTTTCTGCTTGGCGTTCATGACTGCAACAAATCCCTCAGAAACAGCTCTGCAGCGACGCCAGAGTGTCGAAGAAGATCACCGGGCCGAAATGCCACCACAGCAGGCCACCCGCCGCCGCGAGCAGCGCCGCGCCGATGCCGGCGATCTGCCAGATCAGCCGCGCGATCTCGGGGTCGGTCTCGGCTGGCGAGACCTCTGTGTCGGTCCGGTCGGTCATGACGCCAATATAGCGCCCTGCCGTGCCGCTGGCTACGCGTCCCTCAATGACGCCTTGCGACGAAGAAGGCCGGGGCGAGCGTGCCCAGGATCATCAACGCGATGAAGATGAACGGGCCATGGATCGAGCCATGGTCCAGCATGTAGCCGATGCTCGGCGGGGCGATCAGGGCGCCGAGATCCAGCCCCGAATAGACGAAGCCGAAAACCTTGCCCTCGGAGCCGCGCGGGGTCGCAGAGCGCACCAGCATGTCGCGTGACGGAATGGTCATCCCGCCCAGGAAGCCGGTCGCCATCGCGACCGCGAGCAGCGCGGGCGGCGACAGCGCCACATAGCCCATCGCGAGGCTGAGCAGCATCATCGGCACAAGGCCGAAGCCGATCAGCCGGTCATGGTTCTTGGTGCGGTCGGCGAGGAACCCGCCCGCCAGCGAGCCCGCCGCATAGACCGTGAGGTAGAAGGTCGTCACCGTCGTGGCGAAGGACAGCGACACGCCCTGCGTGTTGGGCAGCAGCGTCGGCAGGTAGTTCTGCAGGCCGGTGAAAGCCGCCGACAGCAGGGTGAAGTAGACAAAGGCCATGACGATGGCGGGCGACATGAAAAGCCGCAGGCTGGAGCCCTCGCCGCCCGTGCTGACGTGCTTCTTCTGCGCCGGGATGACGAGGTCGGCGCGATCCATCGCGACGAGCGCAGCGCAGATCAGCCCGCCCGCGCCGACGATGGAAAGCGCCATGCGCCAGTCGAACATCGTCGAGAGAAACACCATGGTGACGGGCGCCGCCGCCCAGCCGAGCGTGCCGGTGACCGAATGCACGGAATAGGCCCGCGCCATGCGGGACGGCGTGATGCGGCCGGTCAGCACGGAATAGTCGGCCGGGTGGTAGACGCTGTTGCCGATGCCCGCCAGCAGCGCCAGCGCGAACAGCATCCAGAGCGCGGGCGCAAAGCCCATCAGCATGACCGAACCGGCCAGCAGCGCCATGCCGGCAGGCAGCACGACATGCGCGCCGACGCGATCGACGACGAAACCCGCCAGCACCTGGAACAGGCCGGACCCGGCAAAGAACATCGACATCATCAGGCCGAGCTCGGTGTAGCTGACCCCGAGACTCTCGCGCATCATCGGGAACACCGGCGGCAGCACGAGCTGGAAGAAATGGCTGGTGAAATGCGCGGCCCCGACGACGCTGGTGATGCGCAGGTCAGTGGCGGGCTTGGCGATGGCGAAGTCGGTCATGGCGGGTGCATGGGCGAGAGCGCGGCGTTCGTCAAGCGTGGCGCTGGTTTAGAGGCCTTAAGCTGTCGTCAAGCCGCTGCTCCGACCTCGTACTCGACATGGATGCGGTCGTACGGAAAGGCGATCAGGTAATCGGCCGTGCGGTCGAGCACGCCAGCGTCCAGCAGCGCGTGAACGTCCGCGTGGACGGCCTTCACGTCGCGCCCGACCCGACGCGCCAGTTCGCGGATCGAGACCGGATCTGCGCCGACCAGTTCGCGCAGGATGTCCCACCGCTTCCGCGTCAGCGTCTTCAGCATCAATTCGTGCGTCGCGAAGGAGATATGATGACCCTGAGGATCGCCACGAAGCGCCGAGCGCAGCCGCGCCTTGGAGCCCTCGGTCGAGGAAACCCCGATGGTGACGGTTCTCAGTTCTCGCTCAGCCACCTGTCCACCTCTTCGTAAAACGCCTCGATCAGTTCGTCGACATCGCTGAAGGCGATCGCCTCCTCGTCCTCCCCAATGTGCTTGTGGTCGCCC
>JAQGKM010000328.1 GCA_028290125.1 Hyphomicrobiales bacterium
TGTGACCACGGGTTTGGCCAGCGCGCCGAGCGCGCAGAAAAGCGTGCAGGCGAGGCCCGCGATGGCGACGGTCCACAGGATCCAGAGCTTCAGCCCGAGTTCGAGTTTCTTGTCGCCATATTCAAAAGCCTGACTTGCGGGCGAGATCATCGCCCAGATCATCAAGGCAAGAAGCGCAACGGTGAGCAGATCGGAGATCCGCACCAGCGCATGGGTGACGCGCAGCGGCACGATGTTGTCGATGAGGTCGATCACGATGTTCTGCCGCGCGAGGAAGCAGGCGGACAGGCCGTGGAACACGAACACCAGCAGCGATACCTCGACGACGTCATAGGCGCCGTGGATCGGACTGCCGAATGCGTAGCGCATGGTCACGTCGGCGACGATGATCATCATCATCACGCCAAGCGCCAGCATGGCGAGGCGCAATTGCGCGTCTTTCACGATTTCTGCAAAGCGGATCATGGCGCCCTCATCACGGCCGTCATTGCGAGCGAAGCGAAGCAATCCAGGCCCGGGTTTCGGGCATGAGGCGCATTGCTTCGCTTCGCTCGCAATGACGTGGGTTGAGGCCGGTCCATGTCGGACCGGCCTTAGCGTCGGAATCAGCGCTGATAGGCGTCGAGAAATTTCTTGCCCGGCTTGCCTTCGCTTTCGAGCTTGGCGGTCGCCTTGTCGACGATCGGCGCGAGCGCCTTCTGAACGTTGGCGAACTCGGCGTCGGGCAGTTTGGAGATGTTGACGTTCTTGCCCGCCATATAGTCGCGGCCGTGCTTCTCGCTCTCGTCGAACGCCTTGCCGAATTGTTCGGCGCGGCCCGGACCAGTGGTCTTTTCGATGAGCTGCTTGAGATCGTCGGGCAGAGAGTTGAACTTGCCCGGATTCATCACGACCGCGAAGGTCGCGGTGGAAACGCCCGGTTCAAGCGAGTATTTCACGACGGTGCCGAGATCGAAGCTCATGGTGGCTTCATACGGGAAGGTCGCGCCGTCGATGATGCCCTTGGCGAGTCCGTCCTGCGTTTCGGCGGGCGGCACGGGCAGCGGCACGGCGCCGAGCGCGGGAATGATCTGGGCGAATTGTTCGCCGGCGTAGCGGATGCGCAGACCCTTGAAGTCGGCGACCGACTTGATCTGCTTGTTGGCGGTATGGAACATCAGCGGATTGGTGACGGCCATCCAGAGGATCTTCAGGCCGTTGTGCTCGGCGGCCAGATATTCCGGCGCGAGTTCCGACAGGCGCTTGGACGTGACGGCGCTGTTGTCGCCTGCTTTCGGATGCACGTAGGGCAGGCTCACGAGTTCGGTCGTCGGGTAACGGCCGGGCGTCGCGCCATGCAGGCCGACCGCAATGTCGACGACGCCGTTGCGCGCAAGATCGAACTGGCGGTTCACCGGACCAAGCTGCGAAGCCGGGAAGATGTTGAGCTTCAGGCGGCCATTCGACTGCGCGGTGAGCTCCTCGCCCCAGCGCACCAGCTCCTTCTGGAACGTGTGGTTGGGCGGCAGATAATGCGAGACCTTGAGTTCGACGGTCTGCGCCTGCGCAAGCGCGCCGGCGGCGAAGAAGCACGCGCCAGCGACCGAGCTGGCGAGAACGCGACGGGTGATGCCTGAAGCCATGGTGTTTCCTCCTGAGTTCCATCCCGACCGGCTCGCCTGCTCTTCGGCAGTGCGTTGTACCGTATCATGGACCTAGAGTACCGCATTACGATACCCGGTCAAGCGGCGGGGCCGCAGCCCCACCCCTTCTTTCGTCTGCGGTCGCTAGCGCGAGACGACCGTGCGGATGCGTTTGCGGAAGGCCTTCAACTGCGTCGCCAATTGCGCGCGCTGCTCGTCGAAGCGTTGCGAGGGCGTCGGAATCGAAACCGCAATGGGGCGCCCGAACACATCGAGCAGCGCGATGCCGATGGCCGAGATGCCGTCGCCATGTTCCTCGAGATCATAGGCCAGATGCGTCTTGCGGATCTCTTCGAGCTCCGCTTGCAGCCTGGCGCGATTGCGGATCGGAAAGTCGGGATGTTCGGCAAGACTCTTGTCGATCAGCTCGTCGGCATCTTCCGCCGAGAAGCAAGCGAGGATCGCCTTGCCGTTCGCCGTGCAATGAAGCGGAAAGCGTTCGCCGACGGCCGACACGGCGACGAGCCGATGACGCCCCGGCACCTGGTCGACGAATACTGTGGAGCCGCCCGACAGCACGGCGAGATCGACGGTTTCGCCAACTTCGTCGCCGAGCGCGCGCAGATGCGGCCGAATGAGATCCGCCGTATTGGAGGCGACGGATGCGGCGATGCGTACGAGTCCGGGCCCGATGCGCACGTCGCCGGGCCCGGCGGCGATCACGAAATCTTCTGCCGCCAGCGCGGCGACAATGCGCTGCACGGTCGAGCGCGCGAGGCCGACGGATTTGGCGATCTGTCCAAGGCTCAAGCCACCGGGATGATTTTCAAGCGTGCGCAACACGCTGGCCGCGCGCGCGATCACCTGGATGCCGCCCTGCGCCCCGTTCTTCTCTTCGGGGTCTTTCAACTCGTGCATGCGTCCTCCCGCATCGGCGCCACTGATCCTTTTGTCTAGGGGCTCGAAAAAGCTGCACCCGACCAATTGACCGCCATATGGTACATGCGTATCGTATGATGGACCACAAGAAATTTGGCGGCCAAACGCCGTCAGGGACGAAGCGCTGAACAGGAGGACGCTCATGACGTTCAAGAACCAGACCGTCAAGATTCGCGGCATCGAGTTCGAGACCAATCTCGATAATGCCATGGGTCTCGAATTCTACAATCTCTCGCATCGCTTCGGATATCAGTCGCCGAACTGGCCTTATTTCGAAGACGTCAAGATCGAGCGCATCCACTACATGGCGAAGTCGGGCGTGCTGTCGCAGCGCATCACCACTTCCATGCACAACACCACGCACATCGATGCGCCCGCGCATGTCGTGCAGGGCACGCCGTTCATCGACGAAGTGCCGCTGCCGCATTTCTTCGGCTCGGGCATCGTGCTGTCGATCCCCAAGAAGATGTGGGAGCCGATCACCTATGACGACCTCGAGAAAGCCGGCGGCCATGCCGTGCGCCCGGGTGACGTCGTCATCGTCAACACCGGCTGGCACAAGGCCTATGAGGACAGCGAAGATTACTTCTGCAAGTGCCCGGGCTTCGTGCCCTCGGCCGGCGACTGGTTCGTCGAGAAGAAGGTGAAGGTTGTCGGCCACGATACGCAGGCCAACGATCATCCGCTCGCCACCGCCATCGGCCCGCAGCGCAACGGTCCGCTGCATCCGCATTTGGAAAAGGAATATTTCGAATGGTCGGGCGGGCGCGACTGGAAGGACGATTTCCCGGAATGGGAGCCCGTGCACCGCAAGCTGTTCACCAACGGCATTCTGGGCATTGAAAATGTCGGCGGCGATCTCGACGCGGTCACCGGAAAGCGCTGCACCTTCGCGTTCTTCCCGTGGAACTGGGATCGCGGCGACGGCTGCATCATTCGTCTTGTCGCCATGATCGACAAGGGCCAGAACTATCGCATCGAAGCCGGTGAGAGCTTCTGATGTTCGTCAAGCGCTTCGAAGATGCGAAGCCTTACGACGCTCCCAACCACAGGGGCGTCGTCGGCCTTCGCCTGCAGGGCTTCGAGCCCGGCGGCCCGACCAACCAATGGGTCGGCCTTTCGCAATTCCTGCCCGGCGGCGGCGCCGGTCCGGATTCGACGCCCTTCGAAAAGGTCTACATCGTCGTCGACGGCGAGATGACGGTGATCATCGGCGGCGAAGAAACCGTTCTGAAGAAGTTCGATTCCTGCACCATCGCGGCGAATGAAGTGCGTGTGATTGAAAATCGCACGAACCACGTCTGCTCGCTGATGGTCGTGATTCCCTATCCGCCGGGGGTGAAGCCATGAGCGCCGACTTCCTGAAAAATCCCGCCTCGCTGTTCGACGTGAAGGGCAAGGTCGCGGTCATCACCGGCGCGTCCGGCGCCTTCGGTGCGCTCGCCGCGCAGATCCTCGCGGGCGCCGGCTGCAACCTCGTGCTCACCGCCGGCAAGAAGGCGGATCTCGACGCGGTGACGAAGGAGTGCGAAGCGCTCGGCGCCGAGGTCGAGGCGCTGAACGTGCGTCCCTCGACTGAAGCCGCCTGCGCCGACATTGTCGCTGCCGGCGTGAAGCGTTTCGGCCGCGTCGACATTCTTGTCGTCGCCTCGGGCAAGAACGACGTCGCCAAGATCCCCGACATGACGCCCGAGCGTTTTCTCGACGTCATGGACGCCAATGTCACGCAAAGCTGGCTGATGGCGCGCGCCGTCACCACGCAGATGCTCGCGCAGGGCGGCGGCGGCAAGATCGTGCTGATGTCGTCCGCGCGCGGCCTGCTCGGCCATCCGGCCGGCTACACCGCCTATTGCGCTTCGAAGTCCGCCATCGACGGGATCACCAAGGCGCTGGGCTGCGAACTCGGGCCGACCGGCATCACCGTCAATGCGATTGCGCCAACGGTGTTTCGCTCGCCGCTCACCGCCTGGATGTTCGCCGACGACGAGAAGGCGCAGGCCACACGCGCGGGCTTCCTCGCGCGCGTGCCAAAGGGCCGACTTGGCGAACCGGAAGATCTCGCTGGACCGCTGCTTTTCTCACATCGCGGGCGTCGGATTTCTACACCGGCCATATTCTCTACGCCGATGGCGGCTACACGGCAGGCTGAGGTATCAATATGAGCGAGCGTCCGAATATCGCCGTCATTGGTGCTGGACTGATGGGCCACGGCATTGCGCAAGTCTTTGCGCGCGCCGGGTCCCGCGTGCGGGTCTATGACGCGTTTCCGGCCTCGCTCGACAGCCTGCATGCACGCATCGAAAGCAATCTGCGGGAT
>JAQGKM010000333.1 GCA_028290125.1 Hyphomicrobiales bacterium
ATGTCGGGCGCCAGCGCGCGGATCAGAACGGCGCTGCCGGGCTCCGCGACCATGTTGAAGCACCAGTGCAGCCCGTAGATGCGGTAGACATAGGCGTGACCCGGCGGACCGAACATGCTGGCGTTTCGCGCCGTCTTGCCGCGAAACGAGTGGGAGGCGGGATCGTCCGGAGCATAGGCTTCCGTTTCCACGATCTCGCCGCCGACGCCATCGACGGTGAAGACCGCGCCCAGCAGATCGCGCGCGACGATTTCGGCGGCGCGTGCGAAAAAAGCCCGAAGATCGGGGTTTTCCTGCACGCCGCGACTCACGCCTTCTTGCAGCTGCTCATGAACTTGCGGCGCTCCGCGCCGTGCACCTTCCTGGCGTCGGCCTGCTTCGAGCAGGCCAGGGATTTCGCCGTGCGCGTCGGCTTGGCTTTCTTGATCGAGGCGCCGGACGTCGCGGCGCCGGCGGGCGTGTTTGGCGCGGCGGCTTCGGTCTGGGCGAGCGTCGGCGCGGCGAAGGCGAGCAGGCTCACGAAAGCGATGGCGGCTGTGGTCCGACGCATGATTGTCTCCCTGGCTTGACCAGAGACAAACGCACCATGCCGATCTTTGTTCAGGCGAGCGGCAAGCTGAAACGTCAGCGCGCCGCGTCGTCGGTCGCAAACATGCGCCCTGCCAGCAGGCGCACCGGGATGTCGTCGCCGACGCGCAGCGTCGCTGTCGCGGGCGTTTCGATCTCGATCAATCCGGCCGCGCCGTGGATCGCGATTTCGGCGCGTCGTGTGGCGCCCGAACGGCGCAGCGCGACGATCCGGGCCGGCAGGGAATCCGCGCCCTCTCCGATGGCGACGTCATGGGGACGCACGAACAGGTTGGCGGCGCCCTGCGGCAGAGACGAGACCGGCAGCGAAAGACGCCGCTCGCCGATGAAGGCGCGCCCGTCGCGGAGGGTTACCGGCACCGAGCCGGATTCGCCGACGAAGCGATAGACGAAGGGCGAGGCCGGACTGTCGTAGACTTCGTCCGGCGTGCCGATCTGCTCGATCCGCCCGTTCGACAGCACGGCCACACGATCGGCGAGCTCCAGCGCCTCTTCCTGGTCGTGCGTGACGAAGACTGTCGTGTGGCCGGTGCGGCTATGGATGTCGCGCAACCAGCGCCGCAGGTCGCGGCGCACCTGCGCGTCGAGCGCGCCGAACGGTTCGTCAAGCAGCAGGACTTTCGGTTCGACCGCGAGCGCGCGTGCGAGCGCGATGCGCTGGCGCTGGCCCCCCGACAGTTCGGACGGATAGCGCTTGCCGAAATCGGCCATCTGCACGAGTTCGAGAAGATCCTTGATGCGCTTGGCGATCTCGGCCTGCGCGGGGCGGCGCGCGCGCTCGCGCACGTTCAGCCCGAAGGCGATGTTGTCGGCGACCGTCAGATGACGGAACAGCGCATAATGCTGGAACACGAAACCCACGCGCCGGTCCTGCACGCTTTTTTGCGATGCATCCTCGTCGCCGAAGAACACCGATCCGGATTGTGGAATTTCGAGGCCCGCGATGACGCGCAGCAGCGTGGTCTTGCCGGAGCCCGACGGCCCGAGAAGGGCGACGAGTTCACCCGAGGCGATGTCGATGCTGGCGCCGTTGAGCGCAGGGCGGCCTGTCGCGCCGTCGTAGGCCTTGACGATGTTGCGGGCGGAAATGTTCATGAGGTCACCGCGGGGCTTTTCTGGCGAGCTCGTCGCCGTAACGCGATTCAAGGAGCGCCTTGGCGGCCAGCGTCACGAGCGCCAGAAGCGCCAGCAACGAGGCGACGGCGAAGGCCGCCACGGCCTGGTATTCGTTGTAGGAGATCTCGACCTGCAGCGGCATCGTCGTGGTCAATCCGCGGATGCGGCCCGAGACGACAGCCACGGCGCCGAATTCGCCCATCGCGCGCGCATTGCAGAGCAGGACGCCGTAAAGCAGCGCCCAGCGGATGTTGGGCAGCGTGACGCGCAGGAAGGTCTGCAGACCGCTCGCGCCGAGCGTCATCGCGACTTCCTCGTCGCCGACGCCCTGCTGCTCCATGAGCGGAATGAGTTCGCGTGCGACGAACGGAAAGGTCACGAAAGTCGTCGCCAACACGATGCCCGGGACGGCGAAGATGATGTCGATGCCAAGCGACTTCAGCGGCGGACCGAAAAATCCCTGCGCGCCAAACAGCAGGACATAGACAAGCCCGGCCACCACCGGCGAAATCGAGAACGGCAGGTCGATCAGCGTCAGCAGAACGCTCTTGCCCCAGAATTCGAATTTGGCGATGCACCAGGCGGCCGCAATGCCGAAGGCGAGATTGAGCGGCACCGAAATCGCCGCGACCAGCAGCGTGAGCCGGATCGACGCCAGCGCGTCGGGTTCGACCAAAGCCTCGAAATAGGCGCCGACGCCGTTCTTCAGCGCTTCGGCGAAGACGACGATCAGCGGCAGAAGAAGAAAGAGCGCCAGAAACGCGATCGCGACGGCGACCAGCAGGCGGCGCACCAGCGGACTTTCGGTCGTCACAGGCGGGCGACGCCGCGCGACCTTGGCTGGCTGCGCGAGATCGGGCGCATGCGCTTGCGTCTGTGGGTGCGCGATGGCGGACGCCTCATGCATGGCCGAGCCTCCTGCGGCTCCAGGCCTGGACAAGATTGATCGCCAGCAGGATTGCGAAGGCGATGAGCAGCATGACCGACGCGATGGCGGTGGCGCCCGAGTAATCATATTCCTCGAGCTTGATGACGATCAGCAGCGGCGCGATCTCGGACACGTACGGAATATTGCCGGCGATGAAGATGATCGAGCCGTATTCGCCGACGCCGCGCGCGAAGGCGAGCGCGAAGCCGGTGATGAGCGCCGGCATCAGCGGCGGCAGCACGACGCGAAACACCGTCTGCCAGCGCGTGGCGCCGAGCGTTGCCGAGGCCTCCTCGATCTCGCTGTCATATTCGGCGATCACGGGCTGCAGCGTGCGCACGACGAACGGCAGGCCGATGAACACCAGCGCGAGATAGATGCCGAGCGGCGTGAAGGCGATCT
>JAQGKM010000366.1 GCA_028290125.1 Hyphomicrobiales bacterium
AGGACCGCACCTTCCTGAAGACCGGCGGCGTGTTCAACGACGACTTCATCGACAGCTACATCGAGCTGAAGATGCAGGACGTGATGCGTTTCGAAATGACCCCGCATCCGGTCGAGTTCGACATGTACTACTCGGTGTAAGACCGAACCTGTCGAGCCATCCGGCTTGTCGAAATCAGACGGGCGGCGGTCGAAAGACCCCGCCCGTTTTCTTATGATCAAGCGTGAAGCGCCTGCGCCGCAGCGAGCAGCGCCGACTTGCACCTCTCCGCCAGCTCGGGCGAAAAGCGTCCGGCGGGGATCGAGAAATGCAGCGCTGCGGTTTCGTCGCCCTGCCTGAAGAGCGCCGCCACTGCGTGTGCACCCGAGGTGAATTCGCCCGCGCTGACGGCGACGCCCGTTTCGCGGATGCTGCGCAGCTCTTGCAGCAATACGGCTTCCTGCGTCAGCGTGGCGCCCGTGTAGGCGCGGATGTCGGTGCGGGCGAGATAGGCCTGCACAGCATTGTTAGGCTGGGCCGCCAGCAGCACGCGGCTTGCTGCGCCGGCGTAGAGCGGGATGGCGACGCCGATCTGCTGCGTCTGGCCGATCGTGTGACGGCTTTCGACGCTGTCGATGTTGTAGCGAAAATCCCCGTCCCGCAGGCTCAGGACGACAGTCTCGTTGATCTCGTCGCGCAGCGTTTCCATCACTGGGCGCAGGACGCCGCGCATCGGAATGGCGCCGAGCAAGGTGTGCGCGTGATGCAGCGCCGCGTTGCCGAGCGTGTAGGCGCCGGTCCCGGCCTGCTGCTCGAGCCACCCGAGCCGCACGAGCACGGTCGCGAGACGGAACGCGGTCGGCTTGGCGAGACCGGCGCGCGCCGACAGGTCCGGCAGGCTGAGGCTCACGGACGACGCGCCGAAGGCCGCCATGATGGTGGCGGCGCGATCGACGATGCGGACGATCTTCTCGCTCACTGGCCTGCCCCCAAAATCAATTCGAGCCGCTGGACGGCTGTTTTCACCGCGCCGATGCAGGACGTCTCGAGCGACTTCGTGAAGCGCTCGGTCGGGCATGACACGGTCACGGCGAAACATTCGCCAGCCTTCGTGTGAAAACCGCGCGCGACAGCGGCCGTCTCCGGGTTGACGCTGCCGACCGCCATGGCGAAACCCTCGCGCTGCACATGCGACAGCGCATCGCGCACCGCGCTCGCGTCAGCCGCCACGCGCGCCAGGTAATCGTCACGCTCCGTGCGCGGCAGGCTCGCCAGCAGGGCCATGCCGGCCGCGCCGACATGGAGCGGCCCGCCATTGCCGATCTGCGCAAGGCGCCGCACCGGCTGCGGGCTTTCGACATATTCGATGTGGACGCGCTGGTCGCCGACGCGCGTGCTCAGGATGACGGTCTCGCCGAGCTTGTCGACAAGACCGCGCATGATCGGCAGCGCGACATCGCGCGCCTGCATCTGCTGTCGGCGCAGGAAGGCCAGCTGCAACCAGGCGAAGCCGAGCTGATAGGTCTCGTCCGCATCCACGCGCAGCATGCCGCGAGCGACCAGCGTGTTGAGAATGCCGCGCAACGTGTCGCGCGGGACGCCGGTCTCGCGCGTCAGGTCCAGGAGCGTGCGACGCGGCGCCTCTCGCGTGAAGCAGTCGAGCGCCTTGGCTGCGCGCAGCACGGCCTCGCCGCCATAGCTCGCGCCGGTCTCGGGATCCTCGATGACGTTCGTCAAAAGCCTGTCCTCATCGCACGCGCTCCCTTGACGGGCGCCAGACGCGCCGTTACCTCTTAACATGCAAAAATAAAATAGCGTTTCATTATTTTGGAGCGCACCGGGAGGAGAGCAACATGACGATCGTCACCGAGCGCGGACTCACCATTCGTCCGCTCGACAGCGCCTGCGGCGCGGAGATCATCGGCGCGGACCTGACCAAGGAGCTTTCGGGCGCACAGGTCGAGGCGATCCAGAAGGCCTGGGACGAACACCTCGTGCTGCTGTTTCGCGGTCAGGACCTCTCGCAGGAAGACCAGCTGCGCTTCGCGTCGCATTTTGGCGACCTCGGCGCGCGCAAGAAGGCGCCGGAGGCCCTGCGTGACCGCGCCGAAGGAAAGCTGCAGCTTGATCCGCGCGTGCTGCTCGTTTCCAACATGAAGGAAAACGGCGTGCCGCTCGGCGCCTTCGGCGACGGCGACATGTGGTTTCACATCGATTCCGGCTACAGCGAGCGGCCGTACAAATACACGTTCATCTACGGCCTGAAGCTGCCCTCGACCGGCGGCAACACGCTCTTCGGTAACATGTACAAGGCCTATGAAGCGGTGCCCGAGCGTTTGAAGAAACTACTGACCGGCAAGCGCGCGCTGCATGTGCATGAATACAAGCGCAACGAAAAGGTCGACGCCAACACCGACATTTCAAAAGTGCCGCACTGGTTTCACCCGGTGTTCATCAGCCATCCGCGCACCGGCAAGAAATCCCTGTTCGTCGACCGCCTGATGACGGCGCGCATCGAGGGTTTCACCGCGCAGGAGAGCGACGAGATCCTGGCCGAGCTCTACGAGATCGGCGAGAACCCCGCCAACGTTTACGAGCATGTCTGGCAACTCGGCGACTTCGTCATGTGGGACAATCTCGCGACCATTCACGCGCGCACCTATTTCCCGAAGGAAGAAGACCGCATGCTGCGCCGCTGCACCATCGAGGGCGTGCCCGTGCACGAGTGAGCCGGCCGGATCTTTCTCCAACACAGGATCATAAACATGGACGCCCCTCGCCTGCCCGTCTTCCAGACCTTCATCGACCAGTTGCGCGCCATCTGGGCGCAGGAAAGCGACACGCAGACGCGCATGGAAAAAGCCATGCCGTATCTCAGCGAATTGCTGAAAGACGAAGACCTGCAGAAGCGCTCTGAAACGTGGCCTTCGACGGAGGGCCGCAAGAACCTGCTGTTCTACGTCGATCCCGATTACGGCTTCGCCATCAACGGCGTCGTGCGCATTCCGGGCCGTCGCGGCAGCGTGCACGATCATGCCTCCGCATGGGTCGTCTACGGCGTGCTGACCGGCACCGAGAGCCTCGAGCGGTATGAGCGCGTCGACGACGGCACGAGCACCGAACGGGCGGACGTCAAGATGTCGTCCGTCACGGTCGGCTCGACCGGCAAGGTCGACATCGTCGCGCCCTGGGCCATTCACGCCGAACAGGGCGGGCCGACCCGCTCGACCGCCGTCATCCTGCGCAGCGAGCGCATGGGCGACATCACGCAAAACCAGTTCGACCTCGAGACCGCAGCCATCCGGCCCGGCCCCGGCCCGACGCAGATCCCCTTCAATCTCTGAGCCAGACGCCGGGCGTCCGGCGAAATAACCGGGGGGACACATGCGCTCATTTGCAAAAGCGGCCGGCCTGCTGATCGCGCTCACGCCTGCGGCGGCGCTGGCGCAAGCCGCCGGCGAGTTCAAGACGATGAACATCATCGTCGGCTTCTCGCCCGGCGGCGGCTACGATTCCTATGCGCGCGCGCTGTCGCGCCATCTCGATCGCTATCTGCCGGGGCATCCACGCGTCATCGTCCAGAACATGCCCGGCGGCTCGAGCCTGAAGGCGGTGCTCTATCTCGACGGACCGAGCGCGCCCAAGGACGGCACGATGATGACGGCCTTCAACCCCGGCCTCATCATCGACTCGCTGCTGGCTGCTCCCGGCAAGGCGGAATTGCGCTTCGATCAGGTCGCCTGGGTGGGCAGCATCAGCCAGGACTTTCGTGTCTGCTATTCGTGGGCAGAGACCGGCATCAAGACGTTCGCCGACTTGCAGAAGTACCCGCAGTTCAACATCGGCGCGCCGGCCGCGGGATCGTCGACCTACATCAACGCCGCCGAGCTGAAGA
Organism: Hyphomicrobiales bacterium; assembly: GCA_028290125.1. Taxonomy (GTDB): domain Bacteria; phylum Pseudomonadota; class Alphaproteobacteria; order Rhizobiales; family Beijerinckiaceae; genus Terripilifer. Next base: position 3,875 of record JAQGKM010000366.1, read on the forward strand.
GCATCTTCGGCGTGAAGGTGCGCCACGTCACCGGCTATCCCGGCAGCGCGGACGAGCGGCTCGCGATCGAGCGGCGCGAACTCGATGGCGGCTGCGGCGCGTGGAGCAGCAATCCGCAGGAGTGGCTGGACAAAAAGAAGATCAATCCGCTTGTCACCTTCTCGGCCGATCCCGTCCCGAACCTCGACCAGCCGGTTCCCTATGCGGTCGATCTGGTGACGGACGACATGGACAAGAAGGTCATGCGCCTGCTGTCGAGCGCCGATCCGCTGGGGCGGCCCTACGTGGTCTCCAGGCAAACGCCAGCCAGCAGGCTTGCGATCCTGCGCAAAGCGTTCGACGAGACTGTGGCCGACCCGCAATTCGTCGCCGACGCCACCAAGATGACGCTGCCGGTCAGCCCGATCAACGGCCCGGAGTCCGAGCGCCGGATCGCCGAGATCTATGCGGCCTCTGACGAGGTCCGTCGCCGCGCGCTCGACGCGATCAAATAGACAGGGTCACATCACGCCGACGCGCTTGGGCTTGAACGTGTCGCCGCCCGACAGCAGCCGGTCGAAATAGGCGATCGTCGGCACGAGGCCCTCACGCAACTGCACGCGCGGCTCCCAGTCGAACAGCGCGCGCGCCTGCGAGATGTCGGGGCGGCGCTGCTTCGGATCGTCGGACGGCAGGCGCTGCGACACGATTTTCGACTTCGTGCCGGTCAGCTCGATCACCAGTTCGGCCAGCTGCCGGATCGTGAACTCGCCGGGATTGCCGATGTTGACCGGACCCGTGACCTCGTCGCCGGTCGCCATCATGCGCAGCATGGCCTCGATGAGATCTTCCGAATAGCAGAAGGAGCGCGTCTGGCTGCCGTCGCCGTAGATGGTGATGTCCTCGCCCTTGAGCGCCTGGACGATGAAGTTCGACACGACGCGGCCATCGTGCGGATGCATGCGCGGGCCGTAGGTGTTGAAGATGCGCACGACCTTGATCGCGAGATGATGCTGCCGGTGATAGTCGAAGAACAGGGTCTCGGCGCAGCGCTTGCCCTCGTCGTAGCAGGAGCGGAAACCGATCGGATTGACGTTGCCCCAATAGGCTTCGGGCTGCGGATGGATGTCGGGATCGCCGTAGACCTCCGACGTCGACGCCTGCAGGATCTTCGCCTTCACGCGCTTGGCGAGGCCGAGCATGTTGATGGCGCCGATGACGCTCGTCTTCGTGGTCTGGACGGGGTCGAACTGGTAATGCACCGGCGAGGCCGGACAGGCGAGATTGAAGATCTCGTCGACTTCCACGTAGAGCGGGAACGTCACGTCGTGCCGCATCAGCTCGAAGCGCGGATTGTCGATCAGGTGCTCGACGTTGCGACGGGTGCTGGAGAAGAAGTTGTCGACGCAGAGCACTTCATGTCCCTGGCCGAGGAGCCGCTCGCAGAGCTGCGATCCGAGGAAGCCGGCGCCGCCCGTCACGAGAACACGCTTTCCTAAACTCATCGGATCACTCCAGCACGCAATTGACTTGCAAGATTGTTTTCACAAGAGAAAGCCTATCGAAAGCAGGAACAAGGGTCGTGGTCAAGAAATGTAGTTAGCGCCAATTCGATCCCTGGACTGCGATGAACTCTGTCTGCGTCCCGATCCGGAGAAGAGGCGTGCTCCTGCCGTAATATGAAAAACGCGGCGCCGGGGCGCCGCGCTCTTTCTCGGTAGAGCGATCAGTAGCCGAAGCGAATGCCCGGGCCGCCGTAATAACGGGGCTCGTAGCGCTCGCGATAGCCGTAAGCCGGCGGCGCGTAATAGCGCTGCGGGCGCTGCACATAGACCTGTCGGCGCGGGCGACCCTGATAGAAGCATTCGCCGCTTCCCGTGGCGCAGCAGCGCCCGTAGGGATCGCAGACCGTCCTTGCCTCGGTGACGTTCGAAGGCGCCGACAGCGGCGCCATCGTCATCGCGGAGGCCGAACCTGCAAACAGCAGGGGAGCGGCTGCGGCCGCCAGAACCAGAAATCGTGCCATCGGACGTCTCCATTGCTAGGCTGGTTTTCAGGATAATCGACGGCGCGCCCCCAAGTTCCGGAGGCTGGAGCGCTTCCCATTGACTTCAGTCAATGTCTACGCCCCGCATCGGTGCGACAAGTGCCTCAACGCAAGGAGACACACATGTCGCATTTCCACGCCGCCGTCTGGATCGACCATCGGGAGGCTCACGTCTTCCACTTCAACGCCGACGAGGCCGAGAAGCTTGTCCTGAAGGCGCAGCACACGGTCGGCGACGAGCGGTTTCTCCACAACGTCGCCGCAGCTCTCGCGGATGCGGGCGAGATCCTCATCACCGGGCCGGCCAGCGCCAAGACCGAACTGGTGAAACATATCGCCAAACACGATCCGCAGGTGTTTGCCCGTGTGGTGGGCGTCGAGACGTCCGACCATCCGACGGACGGCCAATTGCTGGCGCACGCGCGCCATTACTTCGAGTCCGCCGACCGCAAGATTCTCCAGAAGGCCTGACGTCCCTGAAAGGACCTGCCCCATGAACCTGCGCCCCGCCCTGCTCACCCTTCTGCTCATCAGTGCGACCGGCGCGGGCGCGCAGGCGGCGCAGAACCCGGCGCTGGTCGCCCAGGGCCGGTTGCTCGCGCAATCGCTGTGCGCCGACTGCCACACGTTCGGCGGCGAGACGCGCAGCGACCGCAAGCCGCCCGATTTCGCGGCCGTCGGCGCCATGCCGCAGACGACACCCCTGTCGTTGCGGGTTTTTCTGAAGTCACCGCACGCCAGCATGCCCGACCTGATCCTCGAAGCCGCCCAGATCGACGCCCTGAGCGCCTTCATTCTCGACCTCGGCGGCAAGTGACGCCCGGTCCGACACGCAAGGGAGACCCACGATGCTCACCCACATGCTGATCGCCACTGACGGAACGGAGCTCGCCGACAAGGCCGTCAACGAAGGGCTCGCGCTCGCCGCGAGGACGGGCGCCCGCGTGACGGCGCTCACCGTCACGGAGGGCTGGTCCGTGATCGACGTCACGCATCGCGCCAAGGCCGGCGCCGAAAACCCGATCGCCGATTTCGAGGACGCCGCGACGAGACGCGCCCGCGACATCCTCAATCGAGTCATGGAAGAGGCCGAAGCGCTGGGGGTGCGATGCACCACAATCCATCGCGCTGACCGCACGCCGGCCGAAGCCATCGTGGAAGAGGCCGACCGGAACGATTGCGACATGATCGCCATGGCGTCCCACGGCCGGCGCGGATTGGACAAGATCCTGCTCGGCAGCCAGACGCAGCGCGTGCTCGCGCTGACCGGCCGGCCCGTCCTCGTCTACCGCTGAGCGTCACGCGCCTGTCACCTAAAAGCGTTTGAGTGCGCGCTCTTTCCTTGCTGGAGGCGCGCATGCTGACTCGTTCGCAACAGGCCGAAGAGGCCGAAAACACAGGCTCGAACGCCAGCTCCAACCTGACGATGGGCGACGTGATCGCCGCCCGTTTCAGCCGCCGCGACTGGCTGCGCGGCGCGCTCGCCGTCTCGGCCATCACCGCCACCGTCTCGCCCGTAGCGCTCGTCACGGCCAGCGGCGTGCAGGCGCAGACGGCGCTTCCCAAACCCGTGTTCGACTTCAAGGAAGTGACGGCGGGCGCCGGCGCCGACCATGCGGTGGCGGAAGGCTATGACGTCGACGTGCTGATCCGCTGGGGCGATCCCGTGACGCCCGGCGCCCCGGCGTTCGACCCGCTCCGGCAGACCGCCGCCGCGCAGCGCCAGCAGTTCGGCTACAACAACGACTACATCGGCTTCCTGCCGATGCCCGGCGCCGATGCCGCGTCGCACGGCCTTCTCGTGGTCAATCACGAATATACGAATGAAGAGCTGATGTTTCCGGGCCTCGGCCGGCAGGACGTCAAGACCGCGAATTTCGCCGGCATGACGCGCGAGTTGGTCGACATCGAAATGGCGGCGCATGGCGGCAGCGTGCTGGAAATCCGCAAGGTCGCGGGCAAATGGCAGGTCGTCCCGGATTCGAAATATGCGCGCCGTATCACCGCCGAGACGCCGATCGATCTCAGCGGCCCGGTCGCGGGCCATCCGCGCATGCGCACCAAGGCCGACCCGCAAGGCCGACAGGTGCTCGGCACGGTCAACAATTGCGCCGGCGGCGTCACGCCGTGGGGCACCTGGCTGACTTGCGAGGAGAACTTCAACAATTACTTCATGGGCGACGTCGCCAGCCACCCGGAGGCCGACAAGCTGAAGCGGCTGGGCATTCCGGCCAGCGGTTATGCCTGGGCGCAATTCCACGACGGCTTCGACATCGCCAAGGAGCCGAACGAGCCTAACCGCTTCGGCTGGGTGGTCGAGATTGACCCGTTCACGCCGGGCTCGACGCCGCGCAAGCGCACGGCCATGGGCCGCTTCAAGCACGAGGGCGCGGCCGGCATCTTCGCCGCCGACAGGCGCTGGGTGGTCTATCAGGGCGACGACGAGCGGTTCGACTATGTCTACAAGTTCGTCACCGCGCGTCCGGTCGATACTGCAAATCGCGAGGCGAACCTGAACCTGCTCGACGAGGGTGTGCTGCATGTCGCCAGGTTCGACGCCGACGGCGCGGGCCGGTGGATGCCGCTCCGCCATGGCGACGGGCCGTTGACGGAGGCCAACGGGTTCGCGTCGCAGGCCGACGTGCTGATCGACGCGCGTCGCGCCTCCGACCTGCTGGGCGCCACCAAGATGGATCGTCCCGAGGATGTCGAAGCCAATCCGAAGACCGGCAAGGTCTACGTGATCCTGACCAACAACGGTCGCCGCAAGGCGGACCAGGTCGACGCCGCCAATCCGCGCGCCGACAACCGCTTCGGCCACATCGTCGAATTGACGCCGGACGGCGGCGACCATGCGGCGACGACGTTCCGCTGGGAGATCCTCGTGCGCTGCGGCGATCCGTCGGTCGCGGCGGTGGGCGCCACCTTCACGGCGCAGACGACGAAGGACGGCTGGTTCGGCATGCCCGACAATCTGGCCGTCGACGGACAGGGCCGCATCTGGATCGCCACCGACGGCAATTCGATCGGCAAGACCGGGCGCAACGACGGCCTGTGGGCAATCGAGACCGAGGGCGCCGGGCGTGGCACATCGAAACACTTCTTCCGCTGCCCGGCGGGCGCGGAAATGTGTGGCCCATACTTCACACCCGACGACCAAACGCTTTTCCTCGCCGTGCAGCATCCGGGCGAAGCCGACGAGGACGACACGACGGCGCCGCCCGCCACTTTCGAGGCTCCGGCCACCCGCTGGCCGGATTTCCAGCCCTCGATGCCCCCTCGCCCATCCGTGCTGGCGATCTCGCGCAAGGGTGGCGGCAAGATCGCGTGAAGCCAGGCTGCAACTCGGGGCGGAGCGGGACGCATTTTACTGTGTTTCCGTTCCGTTCCTTGTTGCGCCGTGTCCATGGCATGGTGCATCACGGTTGAGAATCGCGTCGCGCCTCGCTTATCTGGCGGCATCGCGAGACCTGGATGCATCAACAAGGGCGGCCCGATGGCTTCGAATGGCGATCTCTTTGGCGGCGGAAATGCAGCGCGCAAGCCGGCGGCTGCCGCCAAGCCTGCAGCTCCTGCAAAGCCCGCGAAAGCGACGGCGGAAGCCCGCAAGATCGCCCCGGCCGAACTCGGCACGCCCGGCGAGAGCGGCTACACCGCCGCCTCCATCGAAGTTCTCGAAGGCCTTGAGCCCGTCCGTCGCCGCCCCGGCATGTATATCGGCGGCACCGACGAGACCGCCATGCATCATCTCTTCGCGGAGGTGATCGACAATTCCATGGACGAGGCGGTCGCCGGCCACGCGACCTTCATCGAGGTCCATCTCGACAAGGACGGCTGGCTGACGGTCAACGACAACGGCCGCGGTATGCCTGTCGATCCGCACCCGAAATTCCCGAAAATGTCGGCGCTCGAGGTCATCATGACCAAGCTGCATGCGGGCGGCAAATTCGATTCCGGCGCCTACCAGACGTCGGGCGGCCTGCACGGCGTCGGCGTCTCCGTGGTCAACGCCCTGTCCGAGCGACTGGAGGTCGAAGTCGCGCGCGGCCAGGTTCTCTACCGCCAGGTTTTCGAGCGAGGCCACCCCGTCACCAAGCTGGAGACGGTCGGCAAGGCGCCGAACCGGCGCGGCACGCGCGTGCGCTTCAAGGTCGACGAGCAGATCTTCGGCAAGGGCGCGCATTTCCGGCCGGCGCGCATTTTCCGCATGTCGCGGTCGAAGGCCTATCTGTTCGGCGGCGTCGAGATCCGCTGGAGCTGCTCGCCCGAACTCGTGGCGGGATCCGACCTGCCCGCGCAGGCGGTGTTCCGCTTCCCCGGCGGCCTGAAGGATTATCTGGCGCAGGACATCGAGGGCAAGGACCAGGTCATCGACGCCGCCTTCACCGGCAAGGTCGACAAGCCGGGCGGACACGGCTCGCTCGAATGGGCGGTGTCGTGGCTGACGCACGACGACGGCTTCGTGCACTCCTATTGCAACACCATCCCGACGCCTGACGGCGGCACCCATGAGGCCGGCCTGCGCACCGCGCTGCTGCGCGGCCTCAAGGATCACGCCGAACGCATCGGCCAGACCAAGCGCGCCGCCAATGTCACCACCGACGACGTGATGGTGTCCTGCGCGGCGCTGATCTCCGTCTTCATTCGCGAGCCGGAGTTTCAGGGCCAGAACAAGGGCCGCCTGATGACGACGGAAGCCGCGCGCATCGTCGAAGGCACGATCCGCGACGCCTTCGACCACTGGCTCGCCGCCTCGCCATCCGCCGCGCTGAAACTGCTCGACTGGTCGATCGAGCGCGCCGAAGACCGCATGCGCCGCCGCGCCGAGAAAGACGTGCAGCGCAAGACCGCGACCCGCAAGTTGCGGCTGCCCGGCAAGCTCGCGGATTGCTCGAACACATCCGCGCAAGGCTCTGAACTCTTTATCGTCGAAGGTGACTCGGCGGGCGGCTCCGCCAAGCAGGCGCGTGATCGCGCGAGCCAGGCGATCCTGCCGTTGCGCGGCAAGATCCTGAACGTCGCCTCGGCGACGCGCGACAAGCTCGCCGGCAACCAGCAACTCGCAGACCTGATGCTGGCGCTCGGTTGCGGCGCCGGCTCGCACTACAAGGACGGCGAGTTGCGTTACGACAAGGTCATCATCATGACCGACGCCGACGTCGACGGCGCGCATATCGCCTCGCTGCTGATCACCTTCTTCTACCGGCAGACGCCGAAGCTGATCGAGGGCGGGCATCTCTATCTGGCGGTGCCGCCGCTCTACAAGCTCACGCAGGGCTCGAAAACCGCCTACGCCCGCAACGACGCGCACCGCGACGAGCTGATGAAGACGATGTTCACCGGCAAGGGCAAGGTCGAGACCAGCCGCTTCAAGGGCCTCGGCGAAATGCTGCCGGCGCAATTGAAGGAGACCACCATGGACCGCCGCAAGCGGACGCTCCTGCAGGTGGTCGTGCTGGCGGACGACAAGGAGGAAACGGCCTCCTCGGTCGAGCGCCTGATGGGCAACAAGCCTGAAGCGCGATTCACCTTCATCCAGGAACGCGCGGCTTTCGCGGCCGAGCAGGAACTCGTCGACATCTAGTATCCGTGCTCCTGCCCGCCCGTCATTGCGAGCGCAGCGAGGCCATCCAGAAGCCGCGCGTGAGGCCGTTGTCGTCGTCGCGTTCCATCCGCGCGATCACCATTTGTGCCTGGATTGCTTCGCTCTGCTCGCAATGACATTCGGGGCGGGAACCCAATCTTAACCGCCATGACACAATCTGCGCTTGTACTTAGTTGAGCACGGGTTGCGTAACCATGTTGACCGCCAGCATATCGGGACTTCGGGCGTATGGAGCGAGCGCCACCGCTCTCGTTGTCATCGCCGTGCTGGCGGGCATTCTCATTCAACGCCGGATCGTCATGCCCCACATGGCGTCCGAACCGCCGACCTCTGTCGCTGCCGCGCCGGTTTCGCTCGAGACCGCCCTGCCCGACCTGCGGCGGATCGTCCTCGATCCCTGCACGGGCCTCGAAAAGCCGCGGGTTCAGGTCCAGGCGTCGAAAGTCGATTGACTTTACGAGATTTACGGCTATGTCTGCATTCGGCGCTCCGAGGCCCACGCGTGCCCGCCCGCCCGTTCCGTTGCAATCTGCAGCGAGGTTTCACAAGCTTCGACGCGTCTTCAGCGGCTGCTGCGACCAGATCGCCCCGCCGCGTTAGGCTCAATCAAGAATGACATTTGACGAACTCGGCCTGAGCGAGAAGGTCCTGCAAGCAGTTGCGACCTCCGGCTACACCACCCCCACCCCCATCCAGGCGGAAGCCATCCCCCATGCCCTTGCCGGGCGCGACGTTCTCGGCATCGCCCAGACGGGCACCGGCAAGACGGCGGCCTTCACGCTGCCGATGCTGTCGCGGCTGGAAAGCGGCCGCGCCCGCGCCCGGATGCCCCGCACGCTGATCCTCGAACCGACGCGCGAACTTGCCGCGCAGGTCGAGGAGAGCTTCATGAAATATGGAGCGAACCACAAGATCAACGTCGCCCTGCTGATCGGCGGCGTATCCTTCGCCGACCAGGAAGCCAAGATCATGCGCGGCGCCGACGTGCTGATCGCGACGCCGGGCCGCCTGCTCGACTTCTCCGAGCGCGGCAAGCTGCTGCTCACCGGCATTGAAATCCTCGTCATCGACGAGGCCGACCGCATGCTCGACATGGGCTTCATCCCGGACATTGAGCGCATCTGCAAGCTCGTGCCCTTCACGCGCCAGACGCTGTTCTTCTCGGCCACCATGCCGCCGGAAATCACGCGCCTGACCGAGCAGTTCCTGCACAATCCGGCCCGCATCGAAGTTGCGAAGGCGGCGACCACCGCCTCCACCATCACTCAGGGCCTTGTCGCCTCGCATGGCGGCGGGCAGAAGCGCGAGACGTTGCGCCAGCTCATCCGCGGCGCGGAAGGCCTGAAGAACGCGATCATCTTCTGCAATCGCAAGAGCGATGTCGCGATCGTCTACAAATCCCTGCAGAAGCACGGCTTTCCGGTCGGCGCCCTGCACGGCGATATGGACCAGCGCGCGCGCATGGCCTCGCTCGACGCCTTCAAGAACGGCGCGATCGACCTGCTCGTCTGCTCGGACGTCGCGGCGCGCGGCCTCGACATTCCAGATGTCAGCCACGTCTTCAATTTCGATGTCCCGACACACGCGGAAGATTACGTCCACCGCATCGGCCGCACCGGCCGCGCGGGCCGCAGCGGCATCGCCTACACGCTCATCACGCGCTCCGACCAGCGCTACATTGATGACATCGAGAAGCTGATCGCCCGCAAGATCGACTGGTTCGGCCCCTCGCTCGCCGACCTGCCGCCGGCGGAAGCCGGCTCGGACGAAGAGCGCCCGCGCAGCAGCCGTGGACGCCGGGAACGTGGCGGCGAGCGCTCCGAGCGCAGCGGACGCGGTCGCGACCGTGACCGCGCACCGAAGGATCATGGCGTCCGCGCCGGGCAGGAGCCGATCGAGCCGCGCGCCGAGCGCGAAGACGAAATGATCGAGGCCGTGGAGGCGGCGGCCCCGCCGCCGCGCGCCCCGCGTCCGCCGCGAGAAGAACGTGCGCCGCGAGAAGAACGCGCCCCGCGTGAGGCTCGCCCGCCGCGCCAGCCGCGTCCAGAAGGCCGCCCGGATCGCGACGCCCGCCCGGCGCGCGCTTCGCAGGATCGCGCGCCGCAAGAACGCGCGCCTCAAGAACGCGCCCCGGCGCCCGAGCGCGCGCCCTCACAGGACCGCTACCAGAACGATCGCGGCAACGACCGCCGCCGTTATCACGA
>JAQGKM010000371.1 GCA_028290125.1 Hyphomicrobiales bacterium
TCGGCTGCACGATAGTCTGGAAACAGACGCTTCACCGCCGGATCGCCAGCGACGAAGCAGGACGGCGGCCGCGTTGCGATGACGGCGTCGAGATCGCCGCGCGCCAGCAGTCCGTTGAGGCTCTCGCCCTCGGGCGCGGCTTGCAGGCGGATGCCGGGCGGCAGATCCAGCGCGACGCGCTCGCCGCCGCCAGCCTTTTCCAGACCGCCATTCACCCAGTCGATGCTCGATGCGCTCACGCCATGGACGTCGCCCAGAATGCCGCGCACCCAGAGCGCGATCGTCTGCTGGTACTGCTCGAGCCCGATGCGGCGACCGCCAAGATCCTCCGGCCGGTCGATGCCACAGTCGGCGCGCACGTAGATCGACGAATGCCGGAACGTCCGGGAGAGAAACACCGGCAGCGCGACGTAATCGTAGTCGCCGCGCGCGCTCATCACGATGTGGGTGGACATCGACATTTCGGCGAGGTCGAACGCGGCGTCCTTCAGCGCGCGCCGGAAGATCTCCTGCGGATCGGCGATCCGCACAGGCGTGACATGGCAGCCCTCGATGGCGATCCGGCCGTCGAGGATCGGCGCCGTGCGGTCCGTGAGCGTGGTGGCGACAGTGAGTTCAAGCATGCGTCACCCGGCGTCGCTGGCGAAGGTGTAGAGATCCTGGATGCGCTTCCAGCGCGGGCTGTGCGGATCGGTGAAACCCCAGCGGTCGGCGCGCCCGGGCGGGAATTTCCAATAGTCAGGACCATGCGGGACATAGGCCGCGTCGACCTGCTCGATGTCGCAGGTATATTCCAGCGGCGCTTCCTCCCACCCGGCGAAATAGCAGAAGACATTCGCGCCCGGCCCGTGGCGGCCCGGTCCCCATTCGACCGGATAGCCCGCCTCCTTCATGCGCCCCGCGCCCCGCATGACCGCGTCGATGTTGCGCATTTCGAAGGCGATGTGGTTGAGCGTGGTCTTGCCGTTCTTGGCGATGACGACGCAATTGTGATCCGTGTTGTCGCCATGCAGGAAGACGAGCGGCCCGGACTCGTCGATGACGCTGAGGCCGAGGCCCTTGCAGAAGATCGCGAGCGTCGCGTCGATGTCCGCGGTGTTGAAATTCACATGCGCGATCTTCTGCGGCGCATCGGCGTCGTCGAGCCGGCTCGCATGGTCGCGCACGTCGCAGACGACGCGCATGCGGCGGTTTTCGCTGTCGGTGAAATCGAACCCGTAACCGGCGCCCTCACCGAGCATCGCGGGCGCGCCGCAGCGCACGGCGACCGGCGCAACGTTGCGATGCAGCCGCTCGACCTGCTCGCGATCGCGCGCATCGAAAGTGACGCGACGCACGCAGGCGCGGTCTTGCGCGTGTCGCAGCTTCAGCAGATGCGCGGCGGGACCGGACCCGCGCAGGCCGTTGTCGCCGACATCGGTGAGCTTCCAGACCTGCGTGTAAAACTCCAGCGCCCGCGGCAGATCGCGCACGTCGAGCTCCACACAGCGTACGCCCGTCACAGCCGGCCCCATGCTCATCGTTTTCTCCAGTTTCTGTTTCGTCATTGCGAGCGGAGCGAAGCGACTCCTCGCAATGACGAGGCCGTCATTGCGAGCGGAGCGAAGCAATCCAGTCCCGAGTGGTCACTCGTGAGTGAAACGCTTGCGACGCCGGCCTGCCGCTCAAGCGCGATTCTGCTTCGCTCGCAATGACGGGCGTCTACATTCCCAACGCCGTGCGCAGCTCCGCTGCGTCTTCCTTCGGCAGCTGAATAGTTTTCTTCACGGCGGCCTCCACGACTTCGCCCTTCACCGGGTCGATGTCATGCTGGCGCTTCTTCGCGTCTTCCAGGAACACCGGATCGACGATCATCGTGTCGAAGGCCTTGCGGAGGATTTCGATGCGGTCCTTCGGCACGTCCGGCGGCGCGAACAGCGAGCGGCCGACGATGCCCGACGACGACATGAATTCCAGCATCGCCTTCTCGCGGTCGTTGCGCGCGAAATCGGTCAGCAGCGGCGTGTTCGGCAGAGCCGGATCGCGCGCCATGTTGACCTGCACCACATGCACCATGTGGCCCGACAGCGCGCCGCTGACCTGCTGCCAGCTCGTCAGCGAACCCGCGCGGCCATGGATTTCGTTGCGCTCGATCGCCATGTTCATCTGGCCGAGGCCCGAATAGCCGCCGACGATCTTGTACTTCGTGCCGTACATGTGATTGAGCAGCTGCGGCAGGATGTGGGTGATCGACCCCGGACCGGACGAGCCGAGAATAACTTCGGTCTTCTGCGCGCCTTCCACCGTCGTGGCGGGCGAACGGTCCGAGACGCTGAGCGTACTCGTCATCTTGGTGACGACACCGATCCAGTTGAATTTCGACATGTCGAATTTCACGTCGCCGGGCGTCAGCACCTGCGTCATCGTCAGCGTGTCGTGCACGCTGGCGATCATCGTGCCGTCGCGCGGCGCGATGCTCGCCATGTAATTGGCGGCGACGATGCCGCCCGCGCCCGGCATGGTCTGGACGATGACGTTCGGATTGCCGGGAATGAAGCGGCCGTAATGCTGCGCGACAAGCTGCGGATAGGTCGTGTAGGTGCTGGCGGCGTCGGCGCTGGTGACGATGCGGATGGTCTTGCCTGCATAGAAGTCATCGGCCTGCGCGATCTGCGGCGCTGCCAAGGCCACCGCCAGCGCGAGAAGCGCGGCGCCGGACCGGCGCGGATTCCGTCTGGATTTCCCTGCGGGCATGTCCAACCTCCCTGGTGTCTCGCCCCGATTGTTTCAGGGTCAAGGCTTAAGAGTGCACGCGGCCAAGCAGGCTGGCTAGCCCTTGCGGCCTGCTCCTTTGGGAGGGCGCACGACAGCTTGACCACATTCCCGTGAAGTCGCACGGACGGTTGCGCGTTGGCGCCGGCCCGCCTAGTCTCCCGCGCACAGCGCAGCGGACCCGTCCCGAGGGGCCGCATGTGCGGATCCGGGAGAACGCTCAGTGCAGTATATCGACGCCTTCAATCACTTCTTTCCGCGCGCCTTCTTCGACAAGATGCTGTCGATCCCCGGCACCGAACAGGCGATCGGCAAGCGCGTGCGCGCCATTCCCTGCATCTACGATCTCGACGAACGTTTCCGCGTCATGGACATGTTCAAGGACAAGAACTACTCGCAGGTCCTGTCGATCTCGCAGCCGCCGCTCGAGGAATACGATCCCGAGCTCGGCCACGAAATGTCGAAGCTGGCCAACGACGGCCTTGCCGAGCTCGCCCAGAAATATCCCGACCGCTTTCCGGGCTACACGGCCTCCGTCTGCATGACGCACCCCGACGCCGCCCGCGAACTGGAACGCGCCTTCGACAATGGCGCGAACGGCGTCCAGATCTATTCCAACATCGCCGGACGCCCGCTCGACGAGCCGGAGTTTTACGGCGTGTTCGAAGTCTGCGCCAAGCGCGGCAAGCCAATCCTCATCCATCCCTGCCGCGGGCAGGACATGTCCGACTACAAGAACGAGGACAAGTCGAAATACGAGATCTGGTGGACCTTCGGCTGGCCCTACGAAACCTCCGCCGCCATGGCGCGCATCGTCTTCTCGGGCATGATGGACAAGCTGCCCGAACTGAAGATCGTCGCGCATCATCTAGGCGCGATGGTGCCCTACTTTGAAGGCCGCGTCGGCCCGGGCTGGGACCAGCTCGGCAAGCGCACGTCCGACGAGGATTATTCGGTCGTCCTGAAGAGCCTGAAGAAGCGCCCGTTCGACTATTTCAAGGACTTCTACGCCGATACCGCCACCTTCGGCTCGCGTCCGGCGACTGAGTGCGGCCTCGCCTTCTACGGTCAGGACAAGGTGCTCTTCGCCTCCGACTGCCCGTTCGATCCCGAGAAGGGACCGGGCTACATCCGCGAGACGATCGAAGTTCTGGAAGCGATCGACATGCCGCAGGAGATGCGGGAGAAGATCGCCTACAAGAACGCGCAGGAGCTGTTCGGCCTGAAGGCCTAAAAGGCGTCGCGTTCTTGCGCTCTAGAACGCGTCCCGCTCTTGCGCGGCGTACCAGCTGAGCACGAAATAGGCGACCACCAGCGAGACATCGAGGGCGAGCATCAGCCGCCCGCCCTCGATCAATCCCGGCAGAAAGCCGATCATGAACATCTGGGCGGAGACGGCGAAGAGCCAGAGCACCCCGCCCCACGGCACGGCGAGCCAGAGCCCGACCGCCGCAAGCAGTTTGGTGATGGCGAAGAAGACGATGGCCGCGGCCTCCAGCGTGGGCATGGCGTCCAGCGGATCGAGCTCGGGCGCCAGAATCAGGCGCCATTGCATGAGCCCCTGTACGAGCCAGAGCGCCGCCGTGATCCGCATGAAAATGACGAGGTAAAGCCCCCAACGCGCCGAACGGCCGTTCGCGCCCAGATGGATGACCTCGCCCTTGGCCTCGTCGTTCATGTGCTGGTTCAAGATGATCTCGCGTCCTTCGCAGCCCGCCGCCGCGCGCGCTGACCCTTCGACGCAGAGACTGGCGCCTTGGACCGGTCAACGCGGCGGGCGGGTTCTGGACCCACGCGAAAAGTGCTAATCGGTTTCTTTGACCAAACAGCTTTGCGGAGATTTTCATGGCCACGCCGTCCGACAAGACAACTCACGACCGGATGACGCTGGCCCACCGCCCGCGCCGCAACCGCCGCACAGAATGGGCGCGCCGGCTCGTGCGCGAGAACGTGCTGACCGCCGACGACCTGATCTGGCCGATCTTCATCATCGAC
>JAQGKM010000016.1 GCA_028290125.1 Hyphomicrobiales bacterium
GCACGCTCGGCGCCGACGGACTGGTGCGCATCGTCGACCGCATCAAGGACATGATCCTGGTCTCGGGCTTCAACGTCTATCCGAACGAAGTCGAGGACGTGCTGGCAAGCCACCCCAAGGTGATGGAAGCCGCAGTGATCGGCGTGCCGGACGCGCATTCGGGCGAAGCCGTCCGCGCCTTCGTGGTCCCGCGAGAAGGCGGCGTCACAGAAGAAGAACTGCGCGAATGGTGCAAGGTGAAGCTCACCGGCTACAAGCTGCCGCGCAAATACGACTTCCGTGCAACGCTGCCGAAGACGAACGTGGGCAAGATCCTCCGGCGCGAATTGCGCGACGAGGTGGGGAAAGGGTGACAAACCCTCTCCCAAAGGGAGAGGGTCGGCGCGCAGCGCCGGGGTGAGGGGTTACGATCTCGCCGAACAGATCGTAACCCCTCATCCGTCGCGCTTCGCGCGCCACCTTCTCCCTCTGGGAGAAGGACAACTAAATCCCCTTCTGCCCCAGCGCTGCAGCGATTTCGTCCAGGATCGCCGGATCGTCGATCGTGGCCGGCGTCGACCATTCGTCTCCGTCGGCGATCTTCTTCATCGTGCCGCGCAAGATTTTTCCCGAGCGTGTTTTTGGCAACCGGTTTACCGTGATGGCGATCTTGAAGGCCGCCACTGGGCCGATCTTGTCGCGCACCAATTGCACGATCTCTTTCTCGATCTGCAGCGGCGATTGCGTGACGCCCGATTTCAACACGACGAAGCCGCAGGGCTGCTCGCCTTTCAACTCGTCCTTGATGCCGATCACCGCGCATTCGGCGACCGCGGGATGCGAGGCCAGCACCTCTTCCATGCCGCCGGTCGACAGACGATGGCCCGCGACGTTGATGATGTCGTCGGTGCGGCCCATGATGAACAGATAACCGTCCTCATCCTTGAAGCCGGCGTCGGCGGTTTTGTAATAGCCCGGAAAATCTTCGAGATAGCTCTCGCGCATGCGGCCATCCTGCTGCCACAGCGTCGGCAGGCAGCCCGGCGGCAGCGGCAGCTTGATGACGATGGAGCCCATCTGTCCGTTGGGCACGGGCTTGGCGGCCTCGTCGACGATCTGCACGTCATAGCCCGGCAGCGGCACGGTCGGCGAGCCGTGCTTGATCGGCAGCAGGCCAAGGCCCACCGGATTGCCGACGATGCCCCAGCCGGTTTCCGTCTGCCACCAGTGATCGACCACCGGCACGCCCAGCACCTTTTCGGCCCACGCCACCGTATCGGGATCGGCGCGTTCGCCCGCCAGGAAAAGCGTGCGCAGCGTCTTGGTCGAATATTTCTTCAGGAAGGTCGCCTCCGGATCCTCCTTGCGGATCGCGCGGAAGGCGGTCGGCGCCGTGAACAACGCCACCGCGCCATATTCCTCGATCACGCGCCAGAAGGCGCCGGCGTCGGGCGTGCCGATCGGCTTGCCCTCGTACACGATCGTCGTCGCGCCGTGCAGCAGCGGGCCGTAGACGATGTAGGAATGACCCACCACCCAGCCGACGTCCGACGCCGACCAGAACACTTCGCCGGGCTCGATGCCGTAGAGATTCTTCATCGTCCACGACAGCGCGACCATGTGGCCGCCATTGTCGCGCACGACGCCCTTGGGGATTCCGGTCGTGCCCGACGTGTAGAGGATGTAGAGCGGATCGGTCGCCTTCACGGGCGTGCAGGGCGCGCGGCGACCGGCCGCCTTCGCGGCCTCGACCAGCGTCGTCCAGTCATGATCGCGACCCTCGATCATCGCGGCCTGCGCCTGTTCGCGCGCGTAGATCACGACATTGTCGGGCTTCGACTGCGACAGCTCGATCGCGGTGTCGAGCAGCGGCTTGTAGGCGACGACGCGGCCCGGCTCGATGCCGCACGACGCCGTGAGAATGAGTTTCGGCTTGGCGTCGTCGATGCGCGTCGCCAGTTCCTTCGCGGCGAAGCCGCCGAAGACCACGGAGTGAATCGCGCCGATGCGCGCGCAGGCATACATCGCCATCAGCGCTTCGGGGATCATCGGCATGTAGACGACGACGCGGTCGCCCTTGCCGACGCCGAAATCCTGCAGCACGGCGGCGAGCGCGCTCACCTCGTCGAGCACCTGCGCGTAGGTGAGCTTGCGCTTGGCCTGCGCGACGGGCGAATCGTAGATGATCGCGTCCTGGTCGGCGCGTCCGTTGGCGACGTGACGGTCGAGCAGATTGTAGCAGGTGTTGCAGACCGCATCCGGAAACCAGCGGCCATAGGGGCCCTGCGCCGCGTCGAAGATCTGGCGGGGCGCCTCGATCCAGTCGATCGCCTTGGCGGCTTCGCCCCAGAAAGCCGACGGGTCTTTTTGCCAGTCGCCGTAGACTTGATGATAAGAGCTCACGGACGAAGACATGGCATCCCTCCCAGGGGCATTCCGGTTGAGGCGCAACGGCCTCGCAAGATGGCCTCTTTCTTGCGACCCGGGGCGCCTCATGGCAACGGTCGCGGAATTAGCTCTTAGGCCTAGCCAGAACGGGCAATATCAAAAAAGAAAAGGCGCGCATGATTTTCGGACACATGATCACCGATGTGGCTTTCTATCTCGCGGCGGTTCCGGCCGTGATGCTTCTCGGCCTCGCCAAGGGCGGCTTCTCGGGCCTCGGCATGGTCGCCCTGCCGATGATGGCGATGGTCGTGCCGCCGCTGCAGGGCGCTGCCATCATACTGCCGATCCTGATGGCGCAGGACGTCGTCTCGCTCTGGGCCTTCCGCAAGACCTGGAGCCGCGACGTGTTGCTGCGTTTCATGCCCGGCGCGCTCGCGGGGCTCATCGCCGGCGCGCTGCTGGCGGCCTACGTGTCAGACGCGATGGTCGAACTGCTGGTCGGCTTGCTCGCCTGCATCTTCGTCACGCTGCACTGGACGCGGCGCCCGGCGCCCGATGCGCCACCGCGCCACCCCGGACGCGCCAAGGGCCTGATGCTCGGCCTGCTGAGCGGCTTTGCGTCCTTCATCGCCAACACCGGCGGCGTGCCGTTCCAGGCCTATGCCGTCCCGCTGCGCATGACGCCGACCTTCTTCGCCGGCACGTCGACGGTGCTGTTCTTCGTGCTGAACTGGATCAAGTTCCTGATGTTCATCGCGCTAGGCCAGGTGTCGGCCGACAATCTCGCGACCTCGGCCGCGCTGCTGCCCGTGGCTGTCGCCGCGACCTTCTTCGGCGTCTGGCTGGTGCGGCGCGTGCCGGCGAAGCGCTTCTACACGATCGTCACCGCGCTGACCTTCATCCTCGGCGTCAAGCTGATCTACGACGGCGTGCGCGGTCTCGGCGTGTTTTGACACACGCCGAGCACAAGCACGGTCGCTCCGGACACGAAATCCGAAATCGTCAGCGATGATGTAGGGGTGAGACGACCGGCCTGAACCGTCTGCCGCTGTTAATGCAGCGTGCGTTCCGGTTCGGGGCTGCGCATTCGCAGCTTCTCGATCTGGTCCTTGAGGAAGAGTTTTTTTCGCTTGAGTTCGACGATGTGCAGATCGTCTGAAGCGGGATGAAGTTTTTCGGATTCAATTTCTCTTTCGAGAGCTTTGTGACGGCGCTCGAGTTCGGCAAGATGGCTATGCATCGACATCGGGCAATTCCTTTCGAAGTTGCTGACGACCACAAGAGTGTGCCCGAAAGCGAACGCGCGCGGAAGCGCAAAATTCAGCCTTCGCATTAAAAAAAGTCCTTGATGCATGCTGCTCAGCAGCAATTCGAGGCTCACGCTGCGACAAGCTTTGGGTGGCGTCGCGCGGCGTCTTGCTTGGCGGCAATTCAGCGCGCATAGTGACGCCGGACAAAGCGTCGCCAACACAAGGCGTTGCTTCATTTGAACTTCGTGACTTCGGAATTCAGGCCTATGCCGGACAGGCTGAGCGAACAGGAACGCGCCGCGCTCGAGGCGGAGGCCGCGCGCCTGCGGGAAGAACATCGAGACCTCGACGCCGCCATCGACGCGCTCGAACTCGTCGGCAAAAGTGACCAGCTGCAGATCCAGCGCCTGAAGAAGCGCAAGCTCTTCCTGCGCGATCGCCTCGCCTTTCTGGACGACACGCTGACGCCCGATATCATCGCGTGACCTGAGCGCCAATCGCGGCGAAACTTGCCCCGCCGCCCGGCTTCGGCTATGTCCGCGAGCTTCTTTCCCGTGAAGGAGCCAAGCCGCGCCATGGCCATTCCCGTCGCCATCATCATGGGCAGCCAGTCCGATTGGGCGACCATGCGCCATGCCGCCGACATGCTCGACAAGCTCGGCGTGGCCTATGAGGCGCGCATCGTCTCCGCCCACCGCACCCCGGACCGCCTCGTCGCCTTCGCCAAGGGCGCGAGGGCCGCAGGCTTCCAGGTGATCATCGCGGGCGCAGGCGGCGCAGCCCATCTGCCGGGCATGACCGCCGCCATGACGGCCCTGCCGGTCTTCGGCGTGCCGGTCGAGTCCAAGGCGCTCTCGGGTCAGGACTCGCTTCTCTCCATCGTCCAGATGCCCGCCGGCATCCCGGTCGGCACGCTGGCCATCGGCAAGGCAGGCGCGGCCAACGCCGGGCTGCTCGCCGCCGCCGTGCTGGCGCTGCACGACGCGGCGCTGGCGACGCGGCTGGACGCCTTCCGGGACGCCCAGACGGCCTCGGTCGCCGAGACGCCGAAAGACGAGCCCACGGCATGACCCACGCCCTCAAGCCGGGCGACATGATCGGCGTGCTCGGCTCCGGCCAGCTCGGGCGCATGATCGCCATGGCGGCGGCGCGGCTGGGCCTGCGCACGCACATCTACTGCCCCGACCCCGGCCCGGCCTTCGACGTCTGCGCGCTGCACACGATCGCGGCCTATGAGGACGAGGCGGCGCTTGCGAGCTTCGCCGACAGCGTCGGCGTCGTCAGCTACGAGTTCGAGAACGTGCCGGCGAAAACCGCTGCCTTCCTCGCCGCCCGCCGCCCCGTGCGGCCGGGCGCCCGGGCTCTGGCGACCTCGCAGGACCGCTTCGTCGAGAAGACCTTCCTGAACGACATCGGCATCGCCACCGCGCCGTTCGCGGCCGTCGACAGCCTCGACGACCTGCACGCGGCCGTGACGCGGCTCGGGCTGCCCGCCATCCTGAAGACGCGGCGGTTCGGTTATGACGGCAAGGGTCAGGTCATGATCCGCGACGAGCGCGATCTCGCGCAGGCCTTTGACGCCGTCGGCGCCGCGCCCTCGATTCTTGAAGGTTTCGTGCCCTTCGCCCGCGAAGTCTCGGTGATCGGCGCGCGCGGGCTCGACGGGTCGTTTGCAGCCTTCGACGTCTGCGAGAACGAGCACGAGGACCACATCCTCGCCCACACGATGGTGCCGGCGCGGATCGGCGCGGAGACCGCGCGCGCCGCCATGGACATGGCGGGACGCATCGCGGCGGCGCTCGATTATGTCGGGGTGATCACGGTCGAAATGTTCCTCGTCGAGGACGGCGGGGCCGAGCGCATCGTCGTCAACGAGATCGCCCCGCGCGTCCACAATTCCGGCCACTGGACCATCGACGGCGCCGTGACCTCGCAATTCGAGCAGCATGTGCGGGCGATCTGCGGCTGGCCGCTGGGCTCGCCGCGCCGCCACGGGCGCATCGAGATGCGCAACCTCATCGGCCAGCAGGGCAACGGCTGGGAGGCGCTGCTGCGCGAGCCCGGCGTCTGCCTGCACCTCTACGGCAAGCACGAGGCCCGTGCGGGCCGCAAGATGGGCCACTGGACGAAGGTGACGCCGGAAGGCTGACCTCAGCGCTGCGGCTTTGATTTGGGCTTCTTGGGCTTGGGCTCCGGCAACTCCAGCGCTGTCTCCCGCAAAAGTCGGGACAGCAGGCTGGCGTCGTCCCAGAACTCTCCCGGAATTGCGAAATAGGGGTTGGCGCGCGGATGCGGGCGGCCCATCGCGGGGGCCTCGCCCGTCTCCCGCTCCAGCCAGGCGCGGCCGGCCTGCGTCGGCTTGACGAAGAGCTGATCGTCGCAGATCAGCGCCACCATCTTGCCGGCGACATAAACGCCATATTCTCCGAACATCCTGCGTGCCGACACCGGGCCGGCCCCGGCGGCCTGTTCGCAGATATAGTCCGCCGTCTCACGGCTGCTTCCCATGGCCCTGCCCTGCTCCACGCCGGGCAGCATAGCCTCGCGCCGCCAGCCTGTGAATCTCTTCACCATGGCTGGACAGCCCCACGGCGTTCTGCTATTTCCGCCACCACGTTGAGATGCGCCCCTCTCCGGGCTGCGCGTCCCTTTCCCCAATTTGGCCGCTGTCGCCTCGAGCGCAGCGTTGAAGACAGGATCTGCTGGTGCAAGTTCTCGTTCGCGACAACAACGTCGATCAGGCCCTCAAGGCGCTCAAGAAGAAGATGCAGCGCGAGGGAATCTTCCGCGAGATGAAGCTCCGCGGCCATTACGAGAAGCCGTCCGAGAAGCGCGCCCGCGAGCAGGCTGAAGCCGTTCGCCGCGCCCGCAAGCTCGCGCGCAAGAAGATGCAGCGCGAAGGCCTGCTGCCCATGAAGCCGAAGCCGGTGATGGGCGCGCCGCGCTAAGCTTTCAGCGCCGCC
>JAQGKM010000462.1 GCA_028290125.1 Hyphomicrobiales bacterium
CGAGCGAGCGCGACATCAGGAAGCGGTTGGGATCGTTCGGGTGGCGCATGCTGACATGGCCGAAGGCGTCGACCACGCCCTGGTCGGCGAGAATGCGGCTGGCGGCCGCGAGATCGGCGAGCACGGAAGCGTCGACCGGACCGCCGCTGCGCGGCGCAGGCGAGCCCGAGCCGGCGTCGGCGGGCGCGCGAAGATAGGACAGGCCAGAATGGCAGGCGCAGCGGAACAGTCTCATATTTCCTCCGGGGACGGCGTGTTGGCCTTTGGTGGCGGGCAAATTAGCAGGTTCGGCGGCGGGCGCCAGCCTTCAGCCTCGTCATCGCGAGGAGCGCAGCGACGTGGCGATCCACGCCTCACGTGAGGCCTCTGGATTGCTTCGCTTCGCTCGCAATGACCGGTCGTGATGGAAAGTCTCACGACGCCCGTGCAATCCCCTCCCCCTTGCGGGGAGGGCGACACGCCGAAGGCGTGCGGGGCGGGGGTCGACGCATCTCACCGCATGGCGCGCGAGCTACGACAGCTCCTGCTCCGCCACCTGCGCCGCCAACCGCACCGGCGTGTTGGCGGCGCCGAAGAGCTCGTAGTTCCGGCGCTCCACGATTTCGAAGAAGAAGGTCTTCTCGAACGTCGCCGTGTAGATCTGGAAGAACTCGCCGGTGCGGCTGCGGTCGTAGAGAATGCCCAGCGCCCGCATGCGCTCGATCGTCTCTTCGTTGAGATCGGCGAAGCGCGCCGACAGGTCGTCGTAGTAATTGTCGGGGATGGTCAGGAAGGTCACGCCGCGCGAGAGCGCAGCTTCGACGAAGGTGAAGATATCGCCGGTCTCCAGCGCGATGTGCTGCACGCCCGAGCCGCCGAAGGCGTCGATGAAGCGCGACACTGCCGTCGAGCCGCCGTCCGCGATGTTGAGCGGGATGCGCACCTTGGCGTCGGCGGAGCGGATGACGCGGCTGTAGAAGGCGCCATAGGGATCGGCCACTTCCACCTGCGGATCGTTCACCAGCCCGAGCACGCTCTTGTAGAACGTCATCCACGACAGGAATTCGGAGCGGCGCAGCACGTTGGAGAAATGGTCGAAGCTCGTCAGTGCGCCCGGCGCCTCGCTCGTGTCGAAGACGAAGTCGCGGTCCCAATTGCTCGCGCCATCGCTTTTCGCGCCCATAAAATAGATCAGCGAATTCTCGACGCCCGCGACCGCCGGGATCAGCGCCTCGCCCGGCCCGATGCGGCCGAAATAGGTCGGCGCATGCAGCGCATTGGCGCGTTCCAGCGCGGCCTCCGGCTTGTCGAACCGCAGCCCCAAAGCGCACATCGACGTGCCGTGCAGCAGGCCGAAGGCGTGCGCAAAGCCCTCCTGCTCGCGGTTCACCACGATGTTGAGATCGTTCTGGCGATAGAGATCGACATCCTTGGAGCGATGCCGCGCGACGCGCGAGAAGCCGAGCCCCTTCAGCAGGTCGACGAAGGCGCTCGATTCGCCGGTGGCGAATTCCACGAATTCGATGCCGTCGATATGGGACGCCGCCGGCAGCGCGGCGCCGATGCGCAACGGCTCCAGCCCTTGCGCAACGCGATCCACGTCGAGTCTCTCGCCCGCCATCTGCAGGCAGCGCATGCCGTCACGCGCGATCATCGCGACAGGCGCGCCGCGGAACTGGTCATTGAAGGCTTCGAGCGAAACCGGGCCGCGATAGCCCGTCTTCATCACGGCGTCGAGGAACTCGGCCACCGGGTGATCGCCCTGCCCCGGAAAGCAGCGATGATGCCGCGACAG
Source organism: Hyphomicrobiales bacterium (assembly GCA_028290125.1). Taxonomy (GTDB): domain Bacteria; phylum Pseudomonadota; class Alphaproteobacteria; order Rhizobiales; family Beijerinckiaceae; genus Terripilifer. Next base: position 1,775 of record JAQGKM010000462.1, read on the forward strand.
CGACATCGGATCCATCAGGATGCCGGGCGCATCGGACAGCTGCACGAGGCCGATGCGCGAGGCCGGAATATCGGCCAGCGGCGCGAGCGGGTTCTTGTTGACGCAGATGTGGAAGCTGTCGAGCACGATGCCGAGGTTGGGCCGGTCGGCGAGGCAGACCAGCTCATAGGCCTGCATCCAGTCGCGCACATAGCGACCCCAGGCCAGCGCCTCGTAGCCGAGCCTGAAACCCCGCCGGGCGGCGCGGTCGGCGAGCTCCGCCAGATCGGCGGCGGCGCGCTCCTTGTCGTCGGCGGTGTCCTCCGAGACCGACGAGCACATGCCCAGAAAGCGCGTGCCCAGTTCCTCCATCAGGTCGAACTTGCGCTCGGCGCGGTCGAAATTGCGGGTGCGGAGCGGCTCGGGCATGGCCTCGAAATCGCGCAGCGGCTGCAGGCCGATGATCTCCAGCCCCAGATCCTCGGCCCGCTGGCGCACGTCGCGCGGCTTGCCCGAGAAAAAGGTCAGATCGTTCTCGAAAATCTCGACGGCGCGGAAGCCCGCGCGGGCGACCGCCGCGAGCTTGGCTTCCAGCGTGCCGCCCATGGAGACCGTCGCAATCGACCACCTGAGCATGCCTGTTTCCTCATTCCGCGTTTCGCGCGAACCATAAAGCGGGAGCGCCCGGCCTGCAACGCGGCGCGCCTGCCGATATTCCCCCGGACGCGCCAATGCTGTATCAGGGCTGCGACGCCCGACGGCAGCAACGCCTTCGGCTCGACAAGAACGAAACGACAGGGGGATGCAAGATGAGCCAGCTGAAACTCTCGATCGCCACGACCGACTACGACCATTTCCGCGATTTCCGGATGGGCCTCGTCAAGGCGGAGGGCATCGATCACAATTGGCTGACGCTCGGCCATCATGAAATCTTCGCGCGCCAGACGTTCAATCGCGAGTTCGACGTCAGCGAGCTCTCCTTCGCGAAATTCTCGACCCAGATCACCCGCGACGATTGCGACATCGTCGGCCTGCCGGTCGTCTGCTCGCGCCTGTTCCGCTTCTCGTCCTTCTACGTGA
>JAQGKM010000018.1 GCA_028290125.1 Hyphomicrobiales bacterium
TGGTCATCACCCGGTCGAGATCGCCGCCGTGTTGCGCGCCGCGCGCGCGTCCACCAAGGGCCAGGTCATCGCCATCGTCCAGCCGCATCGCTACTCGCGCCTGCAAGCCCTGTTCGAATCCTTCGCTTCCTGTTTCAACGACGCCGACGCCGTGCTCGTCGCCGATGTCTATCCGGCGGGCGAAAAGCCGATCGATGGCATCGACAAGGATCATCTCGTCGCGGCCATCAAGGCGCATGGTCATCGTCGTGCGCTGGCGCTGTCGGCCCCCGAGGCGCTGCCCTTGCATGTCCGCGAAATGGCGAAGCCCGGCGATTACGTCGTTTTCCTCGGCGCTGGCAACATCACGCAATGGGCCTACGCCTTGCCGGACCAGCTGGCGGGCAAGGAGGGGAGCGCATGAGCTTTCCCGACCTCACGCCAGATCTCGCGACATTGATGCCGGAGTTGCGTGGACGCCTGATGGCGAACCAGCCGCTCGCGCCCTACACGTGGTTTCGCGCCGGCGGCGTCGCGCAGCTTCTGTTCAACCCGGCGGACGAAGCCGACCTCGCGTACTTTCTGAAGAACCTGCCGGCCAGCGTCGCGGTCACGACCATCGGGCTCGGCTCGAACATGATCGTGCGCGACGGCGGCGTCGAAGGCGTCGTCATCCGGCTCGGCGGCAAGCCGTTCGGTGAGATTTCGGTTGAAGAGGGCGCGCGCATCCGCGCCGGCGCCTGCGCTCCTGATGTAAAGGTTGCGCGCGCGGCAGCCGACGCCGGCATTGCGGGCCTCGCTTTTTATCGCGGCATCCCCGGATCGATCGGCGGCGCGCTGCGCATGAACGCCGGCGCGCATGGCGGCGAGACAACTGATGTTCTGGTTGAAGCGCGTGGCGTCGACCGCCAGGGCAACGTCCGTGTCTTCACGCATGAAGACATGGGCTTCAAGTATCGATTCAGCGCCGCGCCAGCGGACGTGATCTTCACGCAGGCGCTCTTCCAGGGCCGTCCCGGCGTTGCGCAGGACATCCTCGCCGAGATGGATCGCATCACCGCGACGCGCGAGGCGGCGCAGCCGATCAAGGAAAAGACCGGCGGTTCGACGTTCAAGAATCCGCCCGGCGACAAGGCGTGGCAGCTGATCGACAAGGCGGGTTGCCGCGGCCTCGTGGTCGGCGACGCGCAGGTCTCGCAGATGCACTGCAACTTCCTGATCAATCGCGGGCAGGCGACCGCCGCCGACATCGAGGGGCTGGGCGAAGAGGTCCGCCGCCGCGTGAAGGAATCGTCGGGCGTCACGCTCGAGTGGGAAATCAAGCGCATCGGCCGCGCCTGAGACGACGACAAAGGAACGGGTCATGACCAAACACGTCGCGGTGCTGATGGGCGGCTGGTCCGCCGAACGCGAAGTGAGCCTGCGCTCCGGCGCCGCCTGCGCGCGCGCGCTGCGCGACGAGGGCTATCGCGTGACGGAAATTGACGTCACGCGCGACATCGCCCAGACGCTTGCCGCGCTGAAGCCCGACGTCGCCTTCAACGCGCTGCATGGCAAGGTCGGCGAGGACGGGACCATCCAGGGCATCCTCGAGGTGCTGCGGATTCCCTACACGCATTCCGGCGTGCTGGCCTCGGCGCTCGCGATGAACAAGCAGCAGGCCAAGATCGTGATGGCGGCGGCGGGCGTGCCGATCGCCGAGGGGCTGGTGGTGGATCGCCACACAGCCGCGCGCGGGCATGTCATGACGCCGCCTTACGTTCTTAAACCAGTTTGTGAAGGATCGTCGTTCGGGGTCGTAATCGTTAACGCCGGCGACCCCCCTCCGTCCCAATTAGGAGCAGATGACTGGGCCTACGGGGACGAGATGCTGGCCGAAAGATTCGTCGCCGGGCGCGAGTTGACCTGCGCGGTGATGGGCGACAAGGCCTTGGATATCATAGAAATACGCGCCGCCGACGGTGGCTGGTACGATTACAACGCGAAATATACGAAAGGTGGGTCAATCCACATACTTCCGGCCCCGCTTAAAGGAAATATTTACCAAATCGTTCAACAATTGGCCCTCAAGGCACATAGGGCTCTCGGCTGCCGCGGCGTGAGTCGTTCTGACTTCCGGCTTGACGACACTCCCCAGGGAAACGGGGAGCTGGTCATTCTGGAAGTGAACACCCAACCCGGCATGACAGAGACGTCACTGGTGCCTGAAATCGCCGCAGCTGCGGGTTTCTCGTTCGGTGGGCTGGTTCGATGGATGGTGGAAGAGGCGTCCTGCGATCGCTAGGAGACCAATGGTCCCCGGCGCCGGCGCGCCCGTCCTATGCCGCTCCTGCGCCCGCAGCCCCGCGCGGCGTCGTCCATCCGTTTCCGGCGCCGGTGCGCCCTGAGGCTCCCCGTTTCTCTCCCGCTCCGAAGGCGCCCGCGCGTCGCAGCCGCCGTGCGCGCCGCTGGGATCGCCTTGCGGTGTTCGGCCGGCTGGCGCGCAAGCGCGGCTTCGGCCTCTTTCTCATGGTGGCCTTCCTCGGCACGGTCGGGGGAGCCGGCGCGGTGCGCGGCGGCCAGTACGAGCGCTTCGTCGCCGAGTTCGGCACGCTTCAGGATCTCGGCGCCCGCCTCGTCGGCTTCAGCATCGAAGGCGTGACGATCGTCGGCGCCAAGGAATTGTCGGAAGACGAAATCCTCGCCGCGACCAACATCACGACACGCGATTCGCTGCCCTTCGTGGACGTCGCCTCGGTGCGTGCGCGCATCAAGGAAATCCCGATGGTGCGGGATGTGAGCGTGCGCAAGCTCTACCCGTCGCGTCTGCTCGTCGAAGTGCAGGAGCGTTCGCCCTATGCGCTCTGGCAGGTCAACGGCAACGTCCAGGTGATCTCGGCCGACGGGATGGCGATCGACCAGCTCGCCGACGAACGTCAGGCGCGGCTGCCGTTCGTGGTCGGCGAAGACGCCAATCTGCACGTGCCGGAGTTTCTGAAGATTCTCGCCAGCGCCGGCGAACTGCGCGACCAGGTGCGCGCCGGCGTGCTCGTCTCCGGACGTCGCTGGAACCTGAAGCTCATGTCGGGACTCGAAGTGAAGCTGCCCGAACACGCGCCCGAAGCGGCCTTTGCTAACTTCGCCAAGCTGTCGCGCGAGATGCGGATCCTCGACAAGGATCTGATTTCCGTCGACCTGCGCATTCCCGACCGGATGGTCGCCCGCCTGACCGCCGACGCCGCCGCTGCGCGCGCCGACGCGCTGGCGAAAAAGCCACGCAAGGGAGGCCAGACTTGAACAATCGTGGCCTGACCCCGCGGATGCGTCCGTTGTCCGCGCGCAAGAGTGCTGTTCTCTCGGTTCTCGACATCGGCACCACGAAAGTGGCGTGCCTGGTCGCCCGTCTCGTTCCGGCGGAAGCGTCGGACATGCTGCGCGGGCGCACCCATCGCTGCAAGATCCTGGGCATCGGCCATCAGCGCTCGCGCGGCATCAAGGCCGGCGCCGTCGTCGACATGGACGAAGCCGAAAACGCGATCCGTCTCGCGGTCGACGCGGCCGAGCGCATGGCCGGCGTGCAGGTCGAGAGCGTCATCGTCAATCTTTCGGGCGGGCGTCTCGGCTCGCAGCTCTTCCACGCCAAGGTCGCTCTCGGCGGCAAGGCCGTGACCGATCAGGACATTCATCGCGTGCTGGAAGCAGCCGCCTCTCGCACCGAGCAGCAGGGCAGGGCGCTGCTGCATTCGCTGCCGACCGGCTTCTCGCTCGACTCGACGCGCGGCATTCGCGACCCCAAGGGCATGATCGGCGACACGCTCGGCGCCGACATGCATGTCGTCTCGTGCGACAGCGCGGCGGCGCGCAACCTGATGCTGGCGATCGAGCGCTGCCATCTCGATGTCGAGGCCATGGTGTCGACGCCTTACGCTGCCGGACTGTCGGCGCTGGTCGACGACGAGGCCGAAATGGGCGCGGCGCTGATCGACATGGGCGGCGGAACGACGACCATCGGAGTCTTCGCCGACGGTCACCTGACGCATGTCGACGCCATCGCTGTCGGCGGCAATCACGTCACCATGGACATCGCGCGCGGCCTCACGATCCGGGTTTCGGACGCAGAACGACTCAAAACGTTGTACGGATCCTGCATCTCTTCGCCATCTGACGAACGCGAGACGATTTCGGTTGCGCAGGTCGGGGAAGACGGCGAGCATCCGATTCACGTGCCGAAATCGCATCTCGTGCGAATCATTCGGCCACGGGTTGAGGAGATTCTGGAGCTGGTTCGCGACCGTCTACAGGCTGCGGGCTTCGCGCCACAGGCGGGACGGCGTCTTGTCCTGACTGGCGGCGCGGCGCAATTGACCGGCATGCCGGAGGCGGCGCGCAGGATCATCTCAAATCAGGTGCGTATTGGTCGTCCTTTGGGTATTCAAGGATTGCCCGAATCAGCAAAGAGCCCTGCCTTCTCGGCGGCGGTGGGATTGCTGGTATATCCGCAGGTCGCCGGCATCGAGCATTTCGAGCCCCGGCGCAGAGTAGTACTGCAGTCAACGGGTACTGACGGATACATGTCCCGCATGGGACGGTGGCTCCGCGAGAGTTTCTGAGTTTGCTGAACATCGGACACCAGAACGGCGCGGCGGCCAGACTGGAATCCGGCAATTGAAATAAACGGCGCGCGGATATGCGCTCCCAGTCGAGAGGCCAGACGATGACGATCAATCTCAAAGCTCCCGAATTGCGGGAACTGAAGCCCCGCATCATGGTGGCGGGCGTCGGCGGAGCCGGTGGCAACGCTGTCAACAACATGATCGAGTCCGGCCTGGTCGGCGTGGATTTCATTGTCGCGAACACCGATGCGCAGGCGCTGACCGCTTCCAAGGCCGACCGCATCATCCAGATGGGCCTGCAGGTGACCGAAGGTCTCGGCGCAGGCTCGCAGCCTGAAGTCGGCCGCGCGGCCGCCGAAGAGGCGCTCGAAGAAATTCGCGATCACCTCGCCGGCGCCCACATGGTCTTCGTCACCGCCGGCATGGGCGGCGGCACCGGAACCGGCGCGGCGCCGGTCATCGCGCGGATGGCGCGCGACATGGGCATCCTCACGGTCGGCGTCGTCACCAAGCCGTTCCAGTTCGAAGGCGTGCGCCGCATGCGTGTCGCCGAGAGCGGCATCACGG
>JAQGKM010000057.1 GCA_028290125.1 Hyphomicrobiales bacterium
GACATGAGAATTCCCTCTCTTGTTCGGTTAGAAGACCCGGCAGAGCACTTCACCGCCGACATTCTGCTCGCGAGCAGAGTGGTCGGCCATGACGCCCTTCGGAGTCGACACGATGGTGATGCCAAGGGCGTTGGCGACGCGAGGCATCGATTCGACGGCTGTGTACACCCGGCGGCCAGGCTTCGAGACGCGCTCGATCTGGCGGATGACGGGCTGGCCTTCATGGTACTTGAGTTCGATTTCAAACTCGGTGCGGCCGTTGCCGAAATCCGTCGAGGAATAGCCACGGATGTAGCCTTCCTGCTGCAGGACTTCGAGAACATGCGCACGCAGGCGCGAACCCGGAGTGGAAACCTTACCCTTGCGACGCATCTGCGCGTTGCGGATGCGGGTGAGCATATCGCCCAAAGGATCGTTCATGGAAAATCCCTCCCCTTACCAGGACGACTTGACGAGGCCGGGAATCAATCCCTTGGAGCCAAGCTCACGCACCGCGATGCGCGACATCTTCATCTTGCGATAGACAGCGCGCGGACGCCCGGTCACTTCGCAGCGGTTGCGAACACGTCCGGCGGACGAGTTGCGGGGGAGTTCAGCAAGCTTCAGGCGAGCGGTGAAACGCTCGTCCATGCTCAAGGATTCGTCGTTGGCGATCGCCTTGAGGCGATCACGACGACCGGCGAACTGCTTCACCATCTTGGCGCGACGCTTGTTCTTTTCGATCGAGCTTTTCTTAGCCATGGTTACCTCTGGTCTCCGCGTTTGAGAACGTCAGATCTCACTGCCGGAACGGGAAGTTGAACGCACGCAGGAGCGCGCGCGCCTCGTCGTCGGTCTTGGCGGTCGTGCAGACAATGATGTCCATGCCGAGAACCGATTCAGCCTTGTCGTAGTCGATTTCCGGGAACACGAGGTGTTCCTTGATGCCCATGGCGAAGTTGCCACGGCCGTCAAACGACTTCGGGTTCAGGCCGCGGAAGTCGCGAATGCGCGGGAGCGCGATCGTGACCAGGCGGTCCATGAATTCATACATGCGGATCTTGCGGAGGGTGACCTTCGCGCCGATCGGCATGTTTTCGCGAACCTTGAAGGTCGAGATCGCGTTGCGGGCGCGCGTGATCACGGGCTTCTGGCCGGCGATGAGCGCGAGATCGCCAGCGGCGGTCGTCACCTTCTTGGTGTCGTTGACGGCTTCGCCAACGCCCATGTTCAGAACGATCTTTTCGATGCTCGGAACTTCCATGGGGTTTTTGTAGCCGAACTGCTCGATCATCGCGGGACGAACGACCTCTTCGTAATGCTTGCGCATACGGGGGGTGTAGTTCGCCGGCAGAACGAGCTGGGCGGCCGTCGCGAGTTCAGCAGACGGCGCGGCCTTGGTGGCCTTGGTCTTGGCGACCTTGCCGGATTGGACCTCAGCCATCGATCATCTCTCCCGAACGCTTGGCGACGCGGACCTTGCGGCCGTCATCGAGAATCTTGAAACCGACGCGCGTCGCCTTGCCGTCCTTCGGATCGGCGGGAGCGAGGTTCGACAGGTGGATCGTCGACTCTTTCGAGATGATCCCGCCTTCGGTCTGCGCCGTCTGACGCGTGTGGCGCTTGACGAGGTTGACGCCGCGCACGATGGCGCGTTCTTCCGTCGGCATCACCTTCAGCACTTCGCCGGTGCGACCCTTGTCACGGCCAGCGAGAACGACGACCTTGTCGCCCTTCTTGATCTTCGCAGCCATTACAGCACCTCCGGCGCGAGCGAGATGATCTTCATGTGGTTCTTGGCGCGAAGCTCGCGCGGAACCGGTCCGAAGATACGGGTGCCAACCGGCTCTTTCTGATTGTTGATCAGAACGGCCGCATTGGAGTCGAAACGGATGACGGAGCCGTCATTGCGGCGGATGTCCTTGGCGGTGCGCACGACAACCGCCTTCATGACATCGCCCTTCTTCACGCGGCCGCGCGGAATGGCTTCCTTGATGGAAACGACAATGATGTCGCCCACACCGGCATATTTCCTCTTGGAACCGCCGAGCACCTTGATGCACATCACGCGGCGCGCGCCGGAATTATCCGCCACGTCGAGGTTCGTCTGCATCTGAATCATGGCAACGCGCCTTTCTTCTCAGATCGGTTTCCGGCGTCCACCCTTCTGGCTTCGGTCCGGACTACGTCTGAAGGGGCCCTTGTCGAGCCCCCTCGCTTATTCAACCCTGGAGATGTCCGAGGAGGCTCAGGCTTTAGCCTCAGTTCCCAGAACAGTCCAGCGTTTAAGTTTCGAAATCGGCTTTGTCTCCTCGATGGAGACCTGGTCGCCGACCTTGAACTGCTGGTTCTCGTCGTGAGCGTGATAGTTCTTCGAGCGACGCACCGTCTTCTTGAGAAGCGGATGCGTGAAACGGCGCTCGACCTTCACGACGAGGGTCTTTTCCTGCTTGTCGCTGACGACGACGCCCTGGAGGATACGCTTCGGCATAATCTTGCCCCTTACTTCGTGGCGGCGTCGCGCTTTTGCGCGGCGATCGTCTTGGCGCGGGCGATGTCACGACGGACGATCTTCACGCGGGACGTGTTCTCGAGCTGGCCGGTCGCACGCTGAAAGCGCAGGTTGAACTGCTCCTTCTTCAGCTTGAGGACTTCTTCCCCGAGCTGGTCGTCCGACATGACCTTGAGGTCCGAGAGGCGCTGGTTGGATTTCATGATCGTGCGTCCCTCTTACTCGGCGATGCGCTGGATGAAGCGCGTCTTGATCGGCAGCTTCGCGGCCGCAAGGGTCATCGCCTCACGCGCGATATCGAGCGGCACGCCGTCGATTTCGAACATAATGCGACCAGGGGCGACGCGCGCGGCCCATAGCTCCGGCGCGCCCTTGCCCTTACCCATGCGGACTTCGGTCGGCTTTTTCGAAACTGGCACATCCGGGAAGATCCGGATCCAGACGCGACCGGCACGCTTCATATGGCGTGTCATGGCGCGGCGGGCCGCTTCGATCTGCCGGGCGGTGATTCGCTCCGGCTCCATGGCCTTAAGGCCGAACTGACCGAAGTTCAACTCAAATCCGCCTTTCGAGGCGCCGGAAATACGGCCCTTGAAAGCTTTGCGGAACTTCGTGCGCTTAGGTTGCAACATGATGTGGCTCTTATC
>JAQGKM010000077.1 GCA_028290125.1 Hyphomicrobiales bacterium
CACAAAGTGATGAGCGCCGTTGTCTTGCCGCTGCGCTCCAGCTCGTCGAGCGCAGTGCCGAGGATCATCGCGCCGGTGGCGCCAAGCGGATGACCAAGCGCAATCGCGCCGCCATTCACATTGACGCGCGAGTCATCGAGATCGAAGGCCTGCAGATAACGCAGCACCACTGCGGCGAAAGCCTCGTTGACCTCGAAGAGATCAATGTCGGAGATCTGCATGCCGGCGCGCTTCAGCACCTTGCGGGTGACATCGACCGGTCCGGTCAGCATCATGGCCGGCTCGGAACCGATGTTGGCGAAGGCGCGAATGCGCGCGCGCGGCTTCAGGCCGGACGCCTGCCCGGCTTGCGCATTGCCGATCAGCACGGCTGCCGCGCCGTCGACGATGCCCGACGAATTGCCGGCGTGATGCACGTGGTTCAGCCGCTCGACTTCCGGATGCGCCTGGAGGGCGACGGCGTTGAAGCCGCCCTGCTCCGCCATCATGACGAACGATGGCTTCAATTGCGCCAGCGACTGCATGTCGGTTGCGGGACGCATGTGCTCGTCGCGCGCCAGAATCGTGAGACCGTTGACGTCGCGCACCGGCGTCACCGACTTGCTGAAGTGGCCGCCGTCCCAGGCCGCCGCCGCGCGCTTCTGGCTCTCGACCGCATAGGCGTCGACATCGTCGCGCGAGAAGCCGTATTTCGTCGCAATGAGATCGGCCGAAATGCCTTGCGGCATGAAATAGGACGGAATGGCGATCGCCGGATCGACCGGCCAGGCGCCGCCCGAGGCGCCTATGCCGACGCGGCTCATGCTTTCCACGCCGCCGCCGACCGCCATGTCATGCTGGCCGGCCATCACCTGCGCGGCGGCGAAGTTCACCGCGTCGAGTCCCGAGGCGCAGAAGCGGTTGATCTGCACGCCCGGCACCTGGTCGCCAAAGCCCGCCGTCAGCGCGGCGGCGCGCGCAATGTCGCCACCGGCTTCGCCGACCGGATCGACGCAGCCCAGAATGACATCGTCGACCAGCTGGGTGTCGAGATGATTGCGCATGCGTAGCGCCGTGAGCGCGCTCGTCGCCAGTCCCAGCGTCGAGACTTCGTGAAGCGAGCCATCCGGCTTGCCGCGTCCGCGCGGCGTGCGCACATGGTCGTAGATGAAAGCGTCGGCCATGGTGCGTCTCCTCAAAAGGCTTCGGCGGGCATGGCCATCATGGTCGCCGCGCCTGTCGAAATTCGGGCGAGATGCGCGCCCGCCTCCGGCATCATGCGTTCCATGAAGAATTGCCCGGCAATCAGCTTGGCGTCCATTGTCGTTGCAAGCGACGCATCTTCATTCTTGCGCGTGAGCGCACTGTCGGCAATGCGCGCCCACATGTAGCCCATCGCGACGAGGCCGAAGAGATGCATGTAGTCGGTCGAGCCGGCTCCGGCGTTGTCGGGCTTGGCCATGGCGTTCTGCATCAGCCACATGGTCGCCTTCTGCAGATTGTCGAGACCGCCCTTGAGGCCGGTGACGAAGGGCTTCAGCGCATCGACGCCGTCCTTCTCCTTGCACCAGCCGCCGACCTCGTTGAAGAACGCCATCGCGGCGCGGCCACCGTCCTTCGGCAATTTGCGTCCGACGAGATCGAGCGCCTGGATGCCGTTGGCGCCCTCGTAGATCATGGCGATGCGGGCATCGCGCACGAACTGCTCCATGCCCCATTCGCCCACATAGCCGTGGCCGCCGAAGACCTGCTGGGCCTTTACCGTGTTGGCGAAGCCGACGTCGGTCAGCACGCCTTTCAGCACGGGCGTCATGAGACCCAGGATGTCGTCGGCGTCGCGGATCTGCGCTGCGTCGCCGGAACGATGCGCGATGTCGCTTTTCAGCGCCGTCCACAGCACGAGCGCGCGCGCGGCCTCGTTGAAGGCGCGCATCTCGAGCAGCATGCGGCGCACGTCGGGATGCACGATGATCGGATCGGCGGGCTTGTCAGGCGCCTTGGCGCCCGACAGCGCGCGGCTCTGCAGACGCTCCTTCGCGTAAGCGACGGCGTTCTGGTAGGCGACTTCCGATTGCGACAGGCCCTGGATGGCGACGCCGAGCCGCGCCTCGTTCATCATCACGAACATGGCGGCGAGCCCACGGTTTTCCTCGCCGATCAGCCAGCCCGTGGCGCCGTCGTAATTCATCACGCAGGTCGAGTTGCCGTGAATGCCCATCTTGTGCTCGATCGAGCCGCACGACACCGCATTCGCGGCGCCGGGCTCGCCTGCAGCGTCAGGCACGAACTTCGGCACGATGAAGAGCGAGATGCCCTTCGTGCCCGCCGGCGCGCCTTCGATGCGTGCGAGCACCAGGTGCACGATGTTCTTGGCGAGGTCATGCTCGCCCGCCGAAATGAAAATCTTCTGGCCCGTGATCGCATAGGAGCCGTCGCCGTTGCGCGCCGCGCGGGTCTTCAGCAGGCCGAGATCGGTGCCGCAATGCGGCTCGGTGAGGTTCATGGTGCCCGACCATTCGCCCGACACCAGCTTGGGGGCGTACAGCGCCTTCTGTTCGTCGCTGCCATGCGTCAGCAGCGCGGCGAGCGCGCCCTGCGACAGGCCGGGATACATCGAGAACGCCATGTTGGCGGAAGACGAAAATTCGTTGATCACCGCCTGCAGGGTGATGGGTAGCGCCTGTCCGCCGTATTCCGCCGGCGCCGACAGGCCGATCCAGCCACCCTCGGCATAAGCGTCGTAGGCCTGCTTGAAGCCCTTGGGCGTCGTCACCGATCCGTCGGGCTGGCGCTTGCAGCCTTCGCGGTCGCCCGAAAGGTTCAGCGGCTGGAGCACCTCTTCGCAGAGCTTCGCGCATTCCTGCAGCACGGCCTCGACGACGTCGGGCGTCGCATCCGAGAAGCCCGGCAGGTTCGCGTAGCGCTCCCAGCCGAAGACATCGT
>JAQGKM010000080.1 GCA_028290125.1 Hyphomicrobiales bacterium
GATCGACGGCGAGGACGCCACCGGGCTCATCGGCCGCGTCGGCTACATGCTGCAGAAAGATCTGCTGCTGCCCTGGCGCAACGTGCTCGACAATGTCGCGCTCGGCATGGAGATCCGCGGCACGCCCATGAAGGAAGCGCGCGAGCGCGCGCTGCCTCTGCTGCACAAATACGGCCTCGGCGGTTTCGAGGATCGCTATCCGGGGTCGCTGTCGGGCGGCATGCGCCAGCGCGCCGCGCTGCTGCGCACGCTGCTAGTCGATCAGGATGTCGTCCTTCTGGACGAACCCTTCGGCGCGCTCGACTCGCAGACCAAGTCGCGCATGCAGGAATGGCTGCTGCAGCTGTTCAATGATTTTGGCCGCACGGTCGTCTTCGTCACGCATGACGTTGAGGAAGCGGTGTTCCTGTCGGACGACATTTACGTGATGGCGAGCCGCCCGGGCCGCGTCATCGAGAAGATGCCCGTCGACCTGCCGCGTCCGCGCGACCGCGCCATCGTCTCCACGCCGCGCTTCGTGGCGATGAAGAAATACTGCCTCGATCTGTTGCACATGTCGGAAACCGGCATTCCCGCGGAAGAAGCCGCCTGAACCCCCGAGAGAAACACATGTCTGGCAAGACAACGTCCTATCCGGTTTCACGATCGCTTATGTCGGGCTTCGCGCTGTTTGGAAAACAGGATGCGAAGGGCCGTCCGATCCGCCGCCTGCCGACGCGGCACGACTGGCCCAACTGGGCCATCGCGCTGGTGCAGATCGGCATCGTCGTCGCCTTCTTCGGCGGCTGGGAACTCGCTGCGCGCCTCGGCTATGTCGACATCTTCTTCTGGTCGTCGCCGAGCGCAATCTTCGACATGGGCGTGATCTTCTTCACGGATGGCGACGCCTTCACCGACATCGCCTTCACGTTCCGCTCGACGCTGATGGGCTTCGCGCTCGGCACCACGGCGGGCGCGCTGCTCGGCATGTCGTTCTGGTGGTCGCGCAATTACGCGAAGATCATGCAGCCCTACATCATCTGTCTTGAGTCGATGCCGAAGCTCGCGCTCGCGCCGCTCATCATCATGGTGTTCGGCATGGGCCTGTCGTCGAAGGTGGCGATCGCCACCGCGCTGACGCTCGTCGTCTCGACGCTGACGTCCTATTCGGGCGTGCAGGCGGTCGATCGCGACCAGGAGAAGCTGTTCTATTCGCTTGGCGCCTCGCGGTGGCAGGTGTTCACCAAGCTCGTCATTCCGTCCTGCATTCCGTGGATCATCTCGATCCTGCGCGTCAACATCGGCCTTGCGCTGACCGGCGCCATCGTCGGCGAATTCGTGTCGTCGCAGCACGGTCTCGGCCGCGCCATCCTGCAGGCCGGCCAGACCTATGAGATCGCGCTCGTCTGGGTCGCGGTCTTCGTCCTCTCCGCCCTTTCCATCGTCATGTATGTCGCCGTCGCATGGCTGGAGAAGATCCTGCAAAAGGGCATCGTTCATTAAGTCCGTTTATCTGAAGGAGAACATCATGTTCACGATCACGCGCCGCATCGCACTGGCCTCCGTCTTCGCGCTCGGCGCGACTTCGGGCGCACTGGCGCAAGACAAGAAGGCGCCGCTGCTCGTCGCCGAGCCGACGCATGGCATCGGCTACCTGCCGCTCTACGCCGCCATCGCCAACGGCTACTTCACCGAGCAGGGAATCGAGGTGAAAGTGCTCACCGTGGAAAGCGGCTCGGGCCACACCACGGCGGTGCTCACCGGACAGGCCTTCGCCTTCATCGGCGGACCTGAACACAACGCCTTCGCCAAGCTGAAGGGCGGCGAAATGCGCGCCGTGGTGAACGTCGTCGATCGCGGCAACGTCTACTTCGTCGCCAAGAAGGGCATGGAGCCGAAGCCCGGCCAGAGCATGGCGGATTATTTCAAGGGCAAGAAGGTCGGCGTCGGCCAGTACAGCGGCACGCCGAATTCGATCACGCGCTATCTGATGAAGAAGTACGGCCTCGATGTGAAGAGCGACGTGACGCTGATCGAGACGACCTCGGCCGCCGTCATCGCCACGGTGAAATCCGGCGCTGCGGAAATCGGCAACATCTCCGAGCCGCTCGTGTCGCGCGGCATCAAGGAAGGCTTGTGGGGAGAGCCTTTCCTGAACGTGCCGAAGGAGCTTGGCCCCTACGCCTATTCGACGCTGAACGTGCGTCTCGAGTCGATCCAGAAGCAGCCCGACGACGTGCAGAAGTTCGTCAACGGCGTTGTGAAGGGACTCAAGTACGTCTACGCCAATCCGGCGGAAGCGGCGAAGATCGCCAAGAAGGAATTCCCGACCATGTCGGAAGAAGACCTGATGGCGACGCTCGATCGCACCTTCAAGGATGAACTCTGGAGCAAGGACGGCTCCATCTCGCAGGCGTCGTGGGACACGGGCAGCGCGGTCGTGCGCGAAGCCGGCATCCTTAAGCAGGACGTGAAATACGACGAGATCATCGACAACCGCTTCCTCGCCGCCAACAAGGCCGAAGTCGCGAAATAAGTTTCGACCCAGCAACAGGAGATACCCATGACGGACGAGCCCATCTGGAACAAGTTTCTCACCGAGCGCGACAAGGCCGTGTTCGGCAATTCGGGGTACGGCGCGCGCGGTGGCTTCGGCAAGCGCCCGGCGCTGCTGGTCATCGACGTCAACTACGCGTTCTGCGACGAGAAGCCGACGCCGATCCTGGAAAGCATCAAGAAGTGGCGCAATTCCTGTGGCGAAGACGCCTGGGTGGCGATGCCGCATCTGCGTGCGCTGATCGACAAGGCGCACGACAAGGGCGTGCCGGTGATCTACACCACGGGCGTGCGTCGCGATGACAATTGGGACGCCGGCTCGTGGAGCTGGAAGAACGCCCGCGGCGGCGAAGCGCCGAAGGTGACCAACAATGTCGACGGCAACGAGATCGTCGCCGAGATCGCGCCGTCGCCGCAGGACATCGTGATCCTGAAGCAGAAGCCGTCCGGCTTCTTCGGCACCAACATGACGAGCTACCTGACGCTGCTCGGCTGCGACAGCGTGATCGTGACCGGCACGACGACGTCGGGCTGCGTGCGCGCGACGGTGCTCGATGCGTTCAGCCTGAACTATCGCATCGCGATCGCCGAGGAAGGTTGCTTCGACCGCTCGCAGGCGAGCCACGCGATCAACCTGTGCGACATGAACGCCAAATACGCCGACGTCGTGAAGACTGCGGAGGTGCTGACCTTCATGGATACGCTCGACGCCAGCCTCTACAATGCGCCCAAGGTTCCGGGCGCGCCGTCGCTGAAGGTCGTCGCCTGACACGTGATCACGGCGCGCCGCCAAGCTTGAAAAGGCGCTGGCGGCGCGCCACCTTCCGACAGGGCGCAGCGTCCCGACGGAGGCGTGGCCCTTGGACTGCCGCATTGAAGATTATGCGCTGATCGGCGATTGCGAGACGGCGGCGCTTGTCTCGCGCAACGGTTCGATCGACTGGCTGTGCCTGCCGCGCTTCGATGCGCCTGCCTGTTTCGCCGCCTTGCTGGGCGAGGAGGAAAACGGCAGCTGGAGCATTCATCCCGACGATCCCGATGTCCGTGTTTCGCGCCGTTACCGCGATGGCACGCTCATCCTCGAGACGCGTTTTGAAACCGCGACCGGCGCCGCGACGCTGATCGACTTCATGGCGGTGCGCGAGCCGCTCGCCGATCTCGTCCGCATCGTCGTCGGCGAATGGGGCGTGGTGAACTTCACGACGCAGCTCATCATCAGGTTCGATTACGGCCGCACCGTCCCGTGGGTGACGCGCGCCGACGAGCAAACTCTTTCGGCCATCGCCGGCCCTGACCAGATCGTCATCCACACGCCTGTCGCGCTGAAGGGCGAGGACCATCGCACGGTTGGGCATTTCACCGTGCGCGCCGGCGAGCGCACGCCGTTCGCGATGACATATCAATCGTCGCTGGCGACGCATTATCAGGCCGTCGATCCAGAGGCGGCGCTGGCGCATACGGAAGAGTTCTGGCGGGCCTTTTCGGATCGTTGTCCGGATGTCGGATCCTATACCGAGCAGGTGAAGCGCTCGCTGATCACGCTGAAGGCGCTGACCTATGGGCCGACAGGCGGCATGGTCGCAGCGGCGACCACGAGCCTGCCCGAATGGATCGGCGGCCCGCGCAACTGGGATTACCGCTATTGCTGGCTGCGCGACGCGACGTTCACGCTGCAGGCCTTCATGCAGCTCGGATATTTCGAAGAGGCAAAGGCGTGGCGCGACTGGCTGCTGCGCGCCGTGGCGGGCGATCCCTCGCAATTGCAGATCATGTACGGCGTCGGTGGCGAACGGCAATTGCCCGAGTGGGAGGCGCCGTGGCTTTCGGGCTATCGCGGCTCGCAGCCGGTGCGCATCGGCAATGCCGCGGCGGCGCAATTGCAGCTCGATGTGTTCGGCGAAGTGTCGGATGCGCTGATGCAGGCCGCCAAGGGCGGCTTGCCGCCGCACGAACGCACCGGCGCCTTGCGGGAAGTGGGGCTTGAATATCTCGAGAGCATCTGGCGCGAGCCGGATTCCGGCATCTGGGAAGTGCGCGGCGAGAAGCGGCACTTCGTGCATTCCAAGGTGATGGCCTGGGTGGCCTTCGACCGCGCCGCGAGCATCGAAGCGAAGACTGACGCCGACCGCGCCAGCGTGCGCCGTTGGCGGGCGGTCGCCGACAAAATCCATCGCGAAGTCTGCGCCTATGGCTTCAGCGTCGAACAGAACTCCTTCGTGCAGTCCTACGGCTCGACGCAGATCGACGCGAGCCTGCTGCAGCTCGCGCTCGTGGGATTCCTGCCGGCGGAGGACTCGCGCATTCTCGGCACCATCGAGGCGGTCGAATCCGAGCTCATGTGGGAAGGCCTCGTGAAGCGCTACCGCACTTCGGTGGTGGACGACGGCTTGCCGCCGGGCGAGGGCGTGTTTCTCGCCTGCTCGTTCTGGCTCGTCGACAATCTCGCGCTGATCGGCCGGTGGGACGACGCGCGCGCGCTGCTCGACCGTCTGTCCGCGCTGTCGAACGACGTCGGGCTGTTCGCCGAGGAATACGATCCGATCGCCGGCGACATGCTGGGCAACTTCCCGCAGGCCTTCAGCCATGTCGGCCTGATCAACAGCGCGCTCAACCTTCACCGCAGACGGGGCCCGGCGCGGGCGCGCGCGTCCCACGACATTGTGCCGCAGGAGGCCAGGGTCGTGGCTGAAAGTGAAGCGGAGCGCTCCATTTAGCTGGTGGACATGTCGCGCGGGCGTTGACCGAACACCCACGTATTGATAGAACAAAAAGAGAACATAAACACAGGGTTCAAATGGCTCAGGTCGACAGCATGTCCAAGCTCGCGATCCTTGCGGATGCGGCGAAATACGATGCCTCCTGCGCTTCGAGCGGCGGCGGCAAGCGCAATTCCCGCGACGGCGGCATCGGCTCGACGACAGGCATGGGCATCTGCCATTCCTATGCGCCCGACGGCCGTTGCATCTCCCTGCTGAAGCTGCTGCTCACAAACCATTGCATCTACGATTGCCTCTACTGCGTGAATCGCGTGTCGAGCGACGTGCGCCGCGCGCGCTTCACGCCCGAGGAAGTGGTCGATCTCACGCTGAACTTCTACAAGC
>JAQGKM010000085.1 GCA_028290125.1 Hyphomicrobiales bacterium
TCACCTGCGGCTGATAGGTCTTGTGCTGGATGTTCTTCGGGCCGGCGTAAACGCCGAGCGCAAACTGCACGTCCTTCGGGATGTCGATGACGACGGGACCCGGCCGACCGTGCGAGGCGACGTAGAACGCCTCGTGCAGGATGCGCGGCAGATCCTCGATCGAGCGGACGAGATAATTGTGCTTGGTGCAATGGCGCGTGATGCCGACCGTGTCGCATTCCTGGAACGCGTCCGAGCCGATCAGATGCGTGGGCACCTGGCCGGTGATGCAGACGAGCGGGATCGAATCCATCAGCGCGTCGGCGAGGCCGGTGATCGCATTGGTGGCGCCGGGCCCCGAGGTGACGAGCAGCACGCCGACCTTGCCGGAGGAACGGGCATAGCCCTCCGCCGCATGCGCCGCGCCCTGTTCGTGGCGGACCAACACATGCTGGACGAAATTCTGCTGGAAGATGGCGTCATAGATCGGCAGCACGGCGCCGCCCGGATACCCGAAGAGTGTTTCAACGCCCTGATCCTTCAGGGCCTCGACGACCATTTCGGCCCCGGTCATCTTCTTCGACATGTTTCGCTCCGTTCCGCTCTCACGCGTTCAGGCCAAAATTCCCGTGTCTTCTGCGCCCAGTTGGAAATCTGGGCAATAAAAAAGGCCCTCAAAGGGGCCTCGGTATGCGCCATCGGCAGGATGTCAGGCCCAAGGCCTGTCCCGTCTACGGCGCAGAAGATACGATAAGCTTGGCGCGCACGCGCTTTCTCCACTTGAATTGGGCGACACTGTAGGCAGCGGAACGGGGGACGTCAAGCGGGGTGGTATCAAAGATCGTCAGCTGGAGGCGCGTAGAAAGGTGGATATGCGGCCCGACTTTGGGCGCGGCGAATGAAATCTCGATCCTGGGTGAAGAAGCTATCGGCTCGACCGGCCCCGGCCAGATGCATGGCGTCGGCCAATTCCACCCCGCCGGTCAAAGCCCATTCAATGGCGGTCGCAATCCAGCCCTCCGTCGTGAAATTCGGAAGGCCGACGATCTCCCGAAGAGTGATGACGACAGCTGCACGCTCGCCTTTGTAAACAGAGCGCAAGACCCATTCAGTCTCCAGCAGGACCGTCGGAGCTATATAGATCATCTCATTGCTGAGCGTTCTCGCCACGTCGCGGTAGCCCGGCTCCTGCCGTCTCGCCAGGAAGGTCACCAGTACATTGGTGTCGATGGCGATTACTTCTTCCATTTGCGCCTGAACATTTCAGCGATGGCCGCCTCTTCCTCCTCCTTCGTCGGATAAGGTGGCCCCCGATCGAATCTTCCCGCTATCGCGTCGATCTCTTCCTTGGTCGGCAGACGCGTCTCCTTCGCGACCGGCCGCAGCACGACCGCGCCATCCTTGGCTTCGGCGTTGAGCACTGTTCCGGGCTGGATGCCAAGCGCGTCCCTGATCGCCTTGGGGATCAGGACTTGCCCTTCGCTGGAGATCCGCGTCGACGCCATGAAAGCCTCGCTTGAATGCACGGCCAAGATAGGCTCTCGGCATCTTGCCTGCAAGACAGCCTTCCTGACCGTCACCCCACATCGCATTTGCCATCCGCGCGGCCCGGCTTAGGATGTGTCGCACGGCCCCGTCTGAAGGGTCGGCGACAATCGGGAGGGAGCGCATGTCACGGGGCTATCTGCGGCTCATCGGGGCTGGACTATTCGCAACCGTCATCGCCTCGGCGGCGAGCGCGGCGGATGACGCCGTCGCGGCTTTCTACAAGGGCAAGACCGTCACCGTGCTGGTCGGCTCGTCACCCGGCGGCGGCTACGATCTCTACGGGCGGATCATCTCCCGCTACCTGGGCTCACAGATTCCCGGATCGCCCACGATCACGCCCTCCAACATGCCCGGCGCCGGCAGCCACACGGCGGCCGCCTACATCTACAATCTCGCCCCCAAGGACGGGACGGTGATCGGCGCGTTGCAATCGGTGGTCGCGTTCGAACCTTTCCTGGCAGGACGCAATTTCAATTACGACCCGACGAAATTCATCTATCTCGGCAGCGCCAACGACGACGTCTACGCCTGCATCGCCCGCACCGACGCGCCGGTCAAAAGTTTCGAGGACCTGCTGAAGGGCGAACTGCTGGTCGGCGGCGTCCAGTCGAGTTCGCCAGCCGACAATCCCGTGTTCATCAACAACGTGCTGAACACGAAATTCAAGATCATCACAGGCTATCCCGGCACGCGCGAGATTGGGCTCGCCATCGACCGCAACGAGGTCCAGGGCGCCTGCGGCGTGGCGTGGCCGTCGATTTCAGTCACCAATCCGGGCTGGTTCGACACCGGCAAGATGCGCGTGCTCGTGCAGACGCACGCCACGGGAAGCCCCGAACTCAACGCCAAGGGCGTGCCGAAGATCAGCGATTTCGGCAAGACGCCCGAGCAGAAGGCCATGCTCGATCTGTACTTCAGCCAGACCGCATTCGGGCGGCCCTACCTCGTCTCGCCCGACGTGCCGGCCGATCGCGTCGTCGCCCTGCGCAAGGCGTTCGAGGCCACGCTGCACGATCCGAAACTGCAGGAGGACGTCAAGAAGATCGGCATCGAAGCCAATCACGTGCCGGGCGAACAGCTGCAGGAGATGGTGAAGAAGCTCTACGCCACACCGGCCGATCTCGCCGCCAAGATGAAAGCCGCGACCGTGCCGAAGACCTGAGGGTCGCGCATTCGCAAGAGTCGTTCAGAACAAGGAAAAAGCATGTCGCCTCCTCCCTTCCGCGCCGATCATGTCGGCAGCCTGCTGCGTCCCGCCGCTTTGCTCGACATGCGCGCCCGCTACATGCGCGACGAGATCGGCTTTGCGGAACTCGAAGCCGCCACCAGCGCGGCGATCGAAGACGCCATTCGCCTGCAGGAGAGCGTTGGACTGAAACTCGTCACTGACGGTGAATTTCGTCGCGAGGCCTATCACAGCTACTTCTTCCGCCAGCTCGGCGAGATCTCGCTCGACAATCCGGCGGATGCGCAGGCACATGGGCGCGGCGCGCAACCGCAGGCCACCATCAACACGCGGCTGAAATGGACGAAGCCGATCCATGTGCCGGATTTCGAGTTCCTGAAAGCGCGCACGAAGGCGACGCCGAAGATCACGATCCCCGGCCCCTGCGCGCTGCATTTCCGTGGCGGCGATCCCGCCGTGC
>JAQGKM010000138.1 GCA_028290125.1 Hyphomicrobiales bacterium
TTACGACCCTTGGGGCCGAGCGTCACCTTGACGGCGTTGGCGAGAATGTCGACGCCGCGCACCATGCGGTCGCGCGCGTCGGACGAAAAACGAACGTCTTTGGCAGCCATGTTGAAACTCCTGAACCCTTGGGGTTCGCTAGATGGGGAATGAAATCAGCGGACGGGTGTCGTGGCTCAGGCGCCGACGATGCCCATGATGTCGCTTTCCTTCATGATCAGGAGGTCCTGACCGTCGATCTTGACTTCGGTGCCGGACCACTTGCCGAACAGGACGCGGTCGCCAGCCTTGACGTCGAGCGCGTTCAGCTTGCCGCTGTCATCGCGCGAGCCGGGGCCGACGGCGACGACTTCGCCCTCCTGGGGCTTTTCCTTGGCGGTGTCGGGGATGATGATGCCACCCTTGGTCTTCTCTTCGCCTTCGAGGCGCTTGACGACGACGCGGTCGTGCAGGGGACGGAACTTCATGTCTCTTCTTCCTTCGGCTGGAGGTGCCGGTCTGTCCGGCCGCCTCGATACAGCATGGAGCGTGTAGCCCAGTTGGCACTCACCTGTCGGGAGTGCTAACAGGCGCTTCTGAAATAAGGGCGACCCGCTGCGACGTCAAGGCGCGGGCTGCCCAAAAAAGTCTTTGGTTAAGGGCCCGGAAGCCGGAATCTGTTTTCCTGCTGGCGGGTGCGCGACAGGGTCGGGCGACGGACGCACGAGGGGCCAGTGCTGATCATCCTGATCAATATCTTCAATTTGCTTGTCAATTTCGTGATCGGCCTGATCATCGCGAGCTTTCTTGGGCCGGACTCCTTCGGTCGCTTTGCAGTGGCGATTGGCGCCGGCGGGCTCATCCAGGTGGCGCTGTTTGGATGGCTGCGGCTGTCCGCCGCCCGCTTTTACTCCGAAAGCGCCCGCACCGCGCGCCCGGAACTGCGCTCCAGCCTCGACCGGGCGCTCTGGACGCTGGCCTTCGGCGTCACGCTCGCCGGGCTCGCCTGCGCCGCCATCGCCCAAAGGTTCGACGCCGCCCCTGCCCTCGTGTTCTGGGCCCTCGCCTTCGCGGCCGCCAACGGCGCCTTCGAATACCGCCTCGCGCTCCTGCGCGCCCGCTTCCATGACAAGGGCTATGCCGGGCTCATCCTCGTGAAGAACGCCCTGTCGCTCGCGCTGACCGCCGGCCTCGCGTGGACGACGGGCTCGGCGGGCCTCACGCTCGCCGGCACCACCCTGAGCCTCGGCCTCTCGGCGCTGCTGCTCGGCCGGGTGCTGCGCGATCCCGCCGCCGCACAGACGCGCCCGCGCGCCTCGGTGCTGCGCGAGGGGCTCGCCTACGGCCTGCCGCTGTCGGCCTCGCTGCTGCTCTTCGCGCTGATCCCGCTCGCCAACCGGGCGCTGGGCGCGCAAGCGGCGGGCTTTGCGGAAGCCGGTCAACTGTCGCTCGCGCAGGACATCGGCCTGCGGCTCGTGCTCACGATCGGCTATGCGATGGACCAATTGCTGTTCCAGCTAGCGGTGCGCGCCGATGAACATCATGGCGAGAGCCACGGCCGCGCGCAGGTCGCACAGAACATGGCGATCATGGCGGCCATTCTGCTTCCGGCGCTCGCGGGCGTGTGGCTGGTGCTGCCGAGTTTCGAGGCGCTGATCGTGCCGGCGGATTACCGCGGCGCCTTTTCCAACGCGCTGACGCTGCTGCTGCCGGGCCTTGCCGCCTATGGCCTGATGACCTTCGCGCTCGCGCCTGCCTTCCAGATCGCGCGGCGCACATGGCCGGTCATCGCCGCCGCCGGCGTCGCGTGCGTCGCCGACGCCCTGCTGCTGATCCTGCCGCCCCGCGACTGGTCGCTCGACCGGCTTGCGCTCGCGCAGACCGGCGCGTTGATCGCAGGCTTCCTCGCGCTGCTGGCGCTGTCGCCGCTGGCGAAGCCGCACTGGCCGCGCTGGCGCGACACGATCGGGATCCTGGCCGCGACGCTGGCGATGATCGGCGCCGTCGCGCCGCTGCGCGCCATGACGCCCGGCGTCGGCGCCCTGCTCACGCAGGCGCTGGCTGGCGCGCTTGTGTATGGAGCGATCGCGCTGGCGTTCGACATTGCCGGCGTGCGTGGCGCGTTGTTGTCTCGACAAAAGAAAAGGGCCGCTGCGGGGCGGCCCTGATCGATATCACGCGTCGTAACTGTCATCGCCGCCGCCGGACTCCCAGCCGCCGCCATCATCGTAGGAGGCCGGCTGCGGATCGGGATCGTGTCCGCCGCCGCCGCTCGACGGCTTGTCGTCGAAGATCCCGCCCGTGATCGCGCTGTCATCCTGAGAAGCCGGCGTCGCGCCCGAACTTCCTGCGGTGTCGCCCGCAATGCCGTGCTTGTTGTTCTGGCCCGAGAACAGGCCCGACAGGGAGTTGGCGAGCATCACGCCGCCCGCGACGCCAGCGGCCGTGCCCAGCGCGCCGCGCAGGAACGAGCCGCCCTGCGGCTGCTGCTGCATGGGTTGCTGCTGCATCGGCTGGCCGCCCCAGCCGCCCGATTGCTGCGGGCTGACGGACGGCACGGAGCCGCCGCGCTGGTAGCCCCACGGGCCGCCCGGCTGCTGCTGCGGCGCAGGCGCGGAGTCACGACCGCCGCCGCCGAAAATCGACCCGAGAAACGAGCCGCCGCCTGAAGGCTGCGCCTTGGCGTCGGCGAGTTCGCGCTCGAGCTGCTCGATGCGCGTTGCGGCGTTCTTGAGCCCCTCCTCCTGCACGATCACGGCCTGCGCAAGAAGATAAGGCGCATAGGGCTGCGCGCGCACCTTCTCGGCAATGAAGGCCTCGGCCTCCGGATCGCGCCGGTTGGCGGATGCGGACTGCACGCGGTCGAAGAGTTCGGCGAGCAATTTGCGTTCGTCGGGGGTCATCGCGGGATCCTCTGTCACGGCTCGCGCCGGTGCTGAAGATATGGGGGTGCGGGCCAGCGTGTTGAAGGGCCGTGGCCGTGCATTTGCGCGATCACGAATGCGTTGGACGGCGCCGTCCGTCCTGGCGAGCGGAGCGAAGCAAACGAGAGCCGCGCACGAGCCCTCGGTCGCAACCGCCTGCCCTCACGCCGAAGTCGCGGGACTGGATTGCTTCGCTGCGCTCGCAATGACGATGCTGGAAAAGTGTTCGCGGCGCTGCAACATGGCTTTCGACGCAACCTGCCGGCGCCTGCCTGCATTGCCCTCCTGCACAAGACAGTGAGGAGCCTACGCATGGCGATTGACGATGACGATCTCATCATCACTTTCGAAAGCAACCATCACGATATCGGAGACTCGCTGCGAGCGCATGGTCGTGCCGAGATTCTGAAGATGGCTGAAAAGTATTTCGACCGCCTGATCGCGGCCAAGGTTCATTTCACCGGCGAAGGCGTGACGACGCGTTGCAGCGTCAACGTCCAGATGGGCGGTCTGCCGATGATCAGCGCGGAGGCCAGCGCCAAGGGCCTGCCGCTGGCCTTCAATCAGGCGCTTGAGAAAGTCGCCACGCAATTGCGCCGGAGCAAGCGCGAATTGCGTGAGGACAAGGCCGAGCGCGTGGACAAGGGCGTGCTGCCGGATGGCAGCCGGATGCTCTAGTCCTTCTTGTCGTCCGCCGGAGGTGTTGCGTCGGGGTCGTCTTCCTCATCGCTCGCTTCCGGCGCTTCGACCTCGTCGACAGCCTCATCGCTTGACGGCTCGTCGATCGCCGCATCATCCATGACAGCGTCTGCTGGCTCGTCCTGCGCTTCGGGGGCTTCGCTGACGGCCTCGACTTCAGCGTCTTCCGGCTTCTTCTTGCGCGGCGATGTCGGCTTCGAGACCGCCGTACGGATCGTCACCTTGCGGGCGACCGGCGTCGCCGGGTCACGCTGTTCGATGCGGGCGCGGGCCTGACGCGGCGCCTTGCGCGACGAGCGCGGCGCATTGGGCTGCGCAGTGGTCGCCGGTTGCGCTGCGGCCTCGGGCGCGGCGACCTTCGGTGCCTTCTTCGCCGACGTCTTTACCGGAGCCTTCTTCGCCACGGACTTGCGAGCGGCGGCCTTGGGAGCCGGAGACTTCCTCACGGGAGCCTTACTGGCCGCAGACTTCTTCGGAGCAGCCTTCTTCGGCGCGGCCTTCTTGACGGCCGACTTCTTGGCCGGTGACTTCTTGGCAGGCGACTTCTTGACTACGGACTTCTTGACTGCGGACTTCTTGACCGCAGACTTCTTGACCGCAGACTTCTTGGCGGCGACCTTTTTGGCCGGAGCCTTCTTCGCGGGTGACTTCTTCACAGCGGTCTTCTTGGCCGGGCCCTTCTTGGCTGCGGCCTTTTTCGCAGGCGCCTTCTTGGCGGCGGCTTTCTTGCCGGCGGCCTTTTTGGGCGCGGCTTTCTTCGTCGTGGCCTTCGTCGCGCCTGCCCGCTTTTTCGCGGGCGCCTTGCTGGTCGCCTTCTTCTTCGTCGTCGCCTTCGCCATCAGGACGTCTCCTATTCAGCCGCCGCCATCTGCACAGGTTGCTGGATGAAATCCGTCTGCGCAAGGGCTTCCGGCAACGGGCCGCCGTAAGCCCAGTCCAGAAGCTCGACGCTGTGCACGAACGGAATGGTCGAACCTGACGACAGTTGCGTCATGCAACCTATATTTCCGGTGGCGACCGCCTGCGGGCGTGTGCGGGCGATGTTGGCAAGTTTGCGCGCCTTCAATTGTCCGGCAATTTCCGGTTGCAACATGTTGTAAGTGCCGGCCGATCCGCAGCAGATATGGCCTTCCGGCACATCCTTCACCAAGAAACCAGCGTTTTTCAGCAGCTTCTTGGGTTCGTCGCGTATCTGCTGGCCGTGCTGCATCGAGCAGGCGGAATGGTAGGCGATGGTCTGCCCGGTCGCGCGGGCCGGCGCGGGAAGGTTGAGCGTCGACAGATATTCGGTGATGTCCCTGGCGGCCGCGCTGACCCGCGCGGCCTTCTCGGCCCAGGCCGGATCGTCGCGGAACATGAAGCCATAGTCCTTCACGGTGGTGCCGCAGCCCGAGGCCGTGATGATGATGGCGTCGAGCCCGGCGCCGTCCATTTCGGCGACCCAGCGCTCGATATTGGCTTTCGCGAATCGGTGTGCGTCGTGTTCCTGCCCCATGTGGTGGACCAGCGCGCCGCAGCAGCCCTCCCCCTTCACGTCCACGGTCTCGACCCCATGCCGGGCCAGCAACCGGCGGGCGGCGGAATTGATCGAGGGCTTCAGGACGGGCTGTGCACAGCCCTCCAGAATGACAACCCGGCCGCGCCGCGCGCCCTCGACCGGCGCGGGCTCGGAGGCGATGCGCGAGGGAAAGCGAGCCGGCGCGAGATCGATCATGGCGCCGAGCCGCGAGCCCAGCACCGGCAGGCGCGCCAGCAGCGGACGGAACGGCTTCATCAGCAGTGCGCCCGCCAGCGCCAGCCGGAACCGCTCGCGATGCGGCAGCACGAAGCGCAGCACGCCGCGCAGCAAACGGTCGGGCAGCGGGCGCGTGTAGGTCTGTTCGATGTAGGCGCGGGCATGATCGACGAGGTGCATGTAGTTCACGCCCGACGGGCAGGTCGTCATGCACGAGAGGCAGGAGAGGCAGCGGTCGATGTGCTTGACCACCTCGCCGGTCGCGGGCCGGCCGTTCTCCAGCATGTCCTTGATGAGGTAGATGCGCCCGCGCGGGCTGTCGAGTTCATCGCCGAGCAGCAGAGAGGTCGGACAGGTCGCGGTGCAGAAGCCGCAATGGACGCAGGTGCGGAGAATCTTCTCCGACGCCTGCATGTGCGGCTCTTTCAGCTGCTCGGGAGAGAAATTGGTCTGCATCTGTCACACCCCCGCGTACATGCGACCGGGATTGAGGATCGCATCGGGATCGAACGAGGTCTTGATCCCTGCGGTGATTTTCATGAGCGCCGCGCCGAGCGGCGGGAAGACGTCGACCGACGCGCGGATCTCGTCGGGCGCGCGCACCAGCGTCGCGTAGCCGCCCGCCTCCGCCGTGGC
>JAQGKM010000150.1 GCA_028290125.1 Hyphomicrobiales bacterium
TGCGACGTGATCGGCATGACCGCCATGCCGGAAGCCAAGCTCGCGCGCGAAGCCGAGATGTCCTACGCGACCATCGCGATGGTGACGGACTTCGATTGCTGGCATCCCGACCATGACGACGTCGACGTCGCGAGCGTCATCAGGATCGTGCATGAAAACGCCACCAAGGCCGCCCGCCTGCTGGCGCGGCTGATCGGCGACTTCCCGGCGGAGCACGAGCCCTGCCCCATCGGCTCGGACCGCGCGCTCGACGCCGCCATCATGACCGCACCCGCCGCACGCGACGCCGCGCTGCTTGCCAAGCTCGACGCCATCATGGCGCGCGTCAACGCGCGCTGAAGGACTGACCATGACAATCGAACAGGACCTCCGCCACTCGATCCGCGCGATCCCGGACTACCCGAAGCCCGGCATCATCTTTCGCGACATCACCACGCTGCTCGGCGATGCGCGGGCCTTCCGTCGCGCAGTCGACGAACTCGTGCAGCCGTGGGCCGGCACCAAGATGGACAAGGTCGCGGGCATGGAAGCGCGCGGCTTCATTCTGGGTGGCGCGGTCGCGCATCAATTGTCGGCGGGTTTCGTGCCGATCCGCAAAAAGGGCAAGCTGCCCCACTCCACCGTGTCGATCGCCTATTCGCTGGAATATGGCGTCGATGAAATGGAGATGCACACGGACGCCATCCAGAAGGGCGAGCGCGTCATCCTGATCGACGATCTCATCGCCACCGGCGGCACGGCGGAAGGCGCGGTGAAACTGCTGCAGCAGATGGGCGCGGAGGTCGTGGCGGCCTGTTTCGTCATCGACCTGCCGGAACTCGGCGGCGCCGCGAAGATCGAGGCGCTCGGCGTGCCGGTGCGCACGCTGATCAAGTTCGAAGGGCATTAGGGGCTCGCCGCTCTCCCGCCAAGCGGGAAAGGGTCAATCCAGCTTCCAGAACGCACTGCTTTCGAACTCCAGCACCCGTTCGCCATGCTGGTTGGCGCCGCTGTTTTTCGAGCGCACCAATCCCCAGCCCGGACGCGACGTGACGCGCTTGTCGAGCGCGATCGTGTCGAAGGTCACCGAGTCTCCGGCGTAGACCGGCTTCAGCCAGCGCAGCTTGACGAACCCGGGCGACGGCCCGGTCTCGGGCGCCTTTTCACCGCGGGCCGTCATGGCGTCCGCGGCGCGCTTCTTGGCGTCGATCAGCGCGCGCATCCAGCTCGCCGCCGTGTGCCAGCCCGACGCCGCCAACGCACCGAAGGGGCCGTTGCGGGCCGCTGCATGATCGGTGTGAAACGGCTGCGGGTCGAACAATTGCGCAAAGGCCAGCACGTCTTCTTCCGGAAAACTGCGCGTGCCGAGCACGATGCGCTTGCCGATCTCGATCTTCGAATAGAGCGGCATGTCATCGGGCGTCTCGACGGGAAGCGGCGCCACGGTCGCGTCGGCCTTGGGCGCGCCGCGCGGCGCGCTCTCGTGGCCACGCCGACCGATCATGACGAAATTGGTCTGCGTCATCACCACGACGCCATCCTGGTCGCGCACGTCGAAGCGGAACTGCGCGAGGCCGATGGACGGTCGCGATTGCGACACGCGGGCCGCCAGCACTTCGGCCCGTACGCTCAGGATCATGCCGGGCCGCACCGGCTTCAGCCATTTCACCTCATCGATGCCCGGCGCGCCGCGCCCGTCGGTCATGTTGAGGAAGCCGTCGCAGTTCAGCCGCATGAGAATGGCGCAGGTGTGCCAGCCCGACGCCGAAAGGCCGCCCAGCATGGAGCGCTGCGCGGCCTTTTCGTCGAGATGAAAGGCTTGCGGATCGAAGGCCGTGGCGAAATCCACGATCTCTTCCTTCGTCACCGGATAGGCGCCGAATTCGAGCACGCGGCCGGGCGGGAAATCTTCGAAACTCAACAACGCGCCGTCGCTCATCCTGTCACCCCTGGCGGCAGGAGGCCGCCCTCAGTTAGCGAAACGGAAGTGCAGGCAATCGCCATCCTGCACAACATATTCCTTGCCCTCTAGGCGGAACTTGCCGGCCTCGCGGGCTCCTGATTCGCCATTGCAGGACACATAGTCCTCATAGGCAATGGTTTCCGAACGGATGAAGCCTTTTTCGAAGTCCGTATGGATGACGCCCGCGGCCGCCGGGGCCTTGGTGCCGCGCTCGATCGTCCAGGCGCGCGCTTCCTTCGGGCCGACCGTGAAGTAGGTCACAAGGCCAAGCAGTTCGTAGCCGGCGCGGATGACGCGGTTGAGGCCCGGCTCGGCGAGGCCGACGGCCTCGAGGTAATCGGCCTGGTCGGCGAACGGCAGGATCGCGATCTCGCTCTCGATCTTGGCCGAAACCACGACCGCGACCGCGCCCTCTTCCTTCGCGCGGGCCTTCACCTTTTCGGAGAAATCATTGCCCTTGTCGGCGGCGGCTTCCTCGACGTTGCAGACGTACAGCACGGGCTTGGACGACAGCAGGCCGAGGCCCTCGAAGGTCTTGCGCTCGTCCGGATCGACCTTGGCGAGCCGCGCCGGCTTGCCGTCGCGCAGCAGCACGAGGCAGCGCGTCATGAGGTCGAAGAGCTCCTTCGACTCCTTGTCGCCGCCCTTGGCCTTCTTCTCGGTCGCGACGACGCGCTTTTCGAGGCTGTCGAGATCGGCCAGCATCAGCTCGGTCTCGATGGTCTCGATATCATTGACCGGGTCGATCCGCCCTTCGACATGGGTGATGTCGCCATCCTCGAAACAGCGCACGACATGCGCGATGGCGTCGCATTCGCGGATGTTGGCGAGGAACTGGTTGCCGAGCCCCTCACCCTTGGACGCGCCGCGCACGAGACCTGCGATGTCGACGAAGGTGAGCCGCGTCGGGATGATTTCCTTCGAGCCGGCGATCGCCGCCAGCTTGTCGAGGCGCGGATCCGGCACGGCGACGTCGCCGACATTCGGCTCGATCGTGCAGAAGGGATAGTTGGCGGCCTGGGCCGCCGCGGTCTGGGTGAGGGCGTTGAAGAGGGTCGACTTGCCGACATTCGGCAGGCCGACGATGCCACATTTGAAGCCCATGACTTTTCCGGTGCTAATTGGGATGTGGGGCTGTTCGCCCGGTCGGCCTGTCGTATGGGGCCGACGGGCGTAAAAGGCAAGGTGGAGCAGCTGGACCTTGACCATATATACGTGTTTTACGTAGTCTCACAAATGTGCATACTATCTGTCACACACGAGCTTTCCAGCGTTCGGCTGTCGATGCCGGCATGACGGCCGATGAGATATTTCGCCTGGAGGAGCTGCTTGGTCGCAATCCACAAGCGGGTGAGGAGATCGTCGGAACCGGCGGGTGCCGCAAGTTGCGGTTCGCTCGACAGGGAAAAGGCAAAAGTGGCGGCTATCGCGTGATTACGTTTTTCACAGGACAGAGCCTGCCGCTGTTCCTGATCACGGTCTTCGCCAAGAGCGAACGGGCCAATCTCAGTCAGGCGGAGCGCAACGGGCTCGCGCAACTGACGTCGAAGATCGTTTCAGAATACGCACGAGCGACGAGGATCTAGAGCGATGAGCAAGCGCGCATTCTCCAAGATTGCGGAAGGCCTTGAAGAGGCCCTTTCGATCGCTAGGGGCGAAATCGAAGCTGCGCGTCTGATCGTGCCTAAAGAGATCGACGTGAAGGAAATTCGCGGCCGGGCAGACCTTTCGCAAGAGCAGTTTGCAGCGGCGTTCGGCTTCACCGCCACCCAGGTGAAGGACTGGGAGCAAGGCCGGTCAAAACCCACAGGGGGCAATCGGGCGTACCTCATGCTTATCCGCGACAACCCGTCAAAGGTGCGCGAGATGCTGGTCGAAGCGGGCTCGCGGGCCGCCTGAGCTTGCCTTAATGGCCGCACCCGTCTAATTCCCGGCGCATGACATTACAGACCTGCCCCTGCCGGAAGACGGCCTCCGCCCCGATCTCCTATGCCGACTGCTGCCAGCCCTATGTGGAAGGCAAGGCGAAGGCGCCGACTGCGGAGGCGCTGATGCGCGCCCGCTACTCGTCGTTCGGCGTTGGCGCGATCGACTATCTGGTCGGCACCGTGGCGCCGGAAGCCCGCAACGACATGGAGCGCAACGCGCTCGAAGCCTGGGCGCGCGAAAGCGACTGGCTCGGCCTCGACATCGTCGACACGCTCGACGGCCA
>JAQGKM010000176.1 GCA_028290125.1 Hyphomicrobiales bacterium
GTAGGGCGAGCGCGCGGGATCGGCGTCGTGCTGCTCCTTGCGCGCGTCGTAATAATCCCTGATCTGCGAAAGCCGCTCTCCCGCAGCGTCTTCCGCCAGCGAGTCGAGAAACAGCGGCGCGCCGCCAGTGTAATCGAACAATGTGTCGGCGCCGCCGAAGAACAGCGGCAGCCAATGCTCCATGCCGACATGGCGACGGCCTTCGCTGATCGCTTCATACAACGTGTCGCCGCGCGTCTGGGCTCCGAACTGCGCGACATAGGCCTGGCGGAAACGCTTCATCGACTCGGTGGTGAGCTGTACTTCGCTCATCGGCACGAGATCGAGCGCGCGCAACTGACCCGTCGTGCGCTGGCTTTCGGGATCGAAGGCGCGGATCGATTCCAGCGTGTCGCCGAAGAAGTCGAGCCGCACGGGCGCCGGCATGCCGGGCGCGAACAGGTCGAGAATGCCGCCGCGCACCGCATATTCGCCGGTCTCGCGCACGGAGCTGGCGCGCAGGAAGCCGTTGTTCTCGAGCCAGCGGACGAGTTCGTCCATGTCGACGGCGTTGCCGGGCGCAGCCGAGAAACTTTCGGCCGCCGTCCATTTTAGCGGCGGCACGCGCTGCAGCAGCGCGTTGACGGTGGTGGAGAGAACGCGCGGGCGCTCTTCGGAGGATTGCGAGCGCGCGAGGCGCGACAGCACCAGCATGCGCCGCGCCGAAATCGCCGCGTTGGGCGACACGCGGTCGTAGGGCTGGCAATCCCAGCTCGGAAAATCGAGCATCTCGAGATCGGGCGCCGCGAAGGCGAACGCCTCCTGGAAGGCCCGGGCCCGCTGGCCGTCGCGCGCGACATGCACCAGAACGGCGGCGCGCCCATGCGCGGCGCCTGCCATCAGGCGCGCGAAATCGGCGGCGACAAAGGCGTCGAACCCGTCCGGAACCGAGGCGAGCGTCAGCGACTGGCCGCGCGCGATTTCGGCGAGAGCTTTTTTGTAATCTGTCACAGGATCCCGTTCAGCCGAAGATCGGCCCGTCGTGGGTGTGGAAGTCTTTCAGCTTGCGGAACAGGCCGGTGTCGTAATGGGTGGGCGTCTCGGCCTCGCCGGTCAGGAACATCAGCACGTCGCGGTCCGGCAGGTCCATCAGCGTCTCGAACTGGTCGAGCTCCGTGTCGGAGAGCTTGGAAATCTCGGAATCCGAGAACTTCCCGTAGATGATGTCCATCTCGCGCATGCCGCGGTGCCAGGCGCGAAACAGGGTGCGGCGGCGGCGCTCGTCGAGACCGGCGCTGGAGATCGTGGATTCGGTCAAGGCATGCTCCTGAAAACAGGCAATAGCGCCGGACGGGCTGCGTCCTGCGTTGCGGGTTATATAGAGCAGCTACCGGCGGCTGTCAGTCCCTCGTCATTGCGACGAGCAAAGCGACGGCTCCTCGCAAGGACGACGGCGGGGTGTCATCACGGCCCTCCCCCCGTCATTGCTCTGGCTGGACGAATTACATAGGTTCGGCCCGCATGCGACCCGACGCTCTCACCCCCCTTTTCGCGCCCGTGGCGACGCTTTCCGGCGTCGGTCCGAAGACGTCGAAACTGTTCGACAAGGCGCTCGAGCGTCCGCACGGCGGCGAGGCGCGGGTCGGCGACCTCGTGTTCCACCTGCCGCGCAGCGGCGTCGACCGGCGCGAGCGGCCCAAGATCATGGATGCGCCGCGCGATCAGGTCGTGCTGCTGGAAGTCACCGTCATCGAGCACCGCCCGCCCGGGGGCCGCAACACGCGCGCGCCCTATCGCGTGGTGGTGGCGGACGAGACCGGCGAGATCGCGCTCGTGTTCTTCCTCGCCAACCAGCAGTGGGTCGAGCGCTCGCTGCCGCTCGGCTCGAAGCGCTGGGTGTCGGGAAAGCTCGAATTGTGGGATGGCCACCTGCAGATGGTGCACCCCGACAAGGTGCTTGACGAGGCGGCGCTGGCGAAGCTGCCCGCCGTCGAGCCGGTCTATGGCCTGACCGAAGGGCTCACCCAGCGGGCGATGCAGAAAGCCGCGGAAGCCGCGCTCGTCAAGGCGCCCGACCTGCCGGAATGGATCGATCCGCCGCTCGTCGCGCAGCGCCGCTGGCCGACATTTCGCGACGCCCTGCAGGCGATCCACCGCCCCGAGTCGCCCGCCGTCTTCGATCCGCAGCACCCGGCGCATCTGCGGCTCGCCTATGACGAATTGCTGGCGAGCCAGGTCGCTCTCGGCCTGATGCGCGCGCGCGCCAAGAAACTCGGCGGACGCCCGAGCGTCGGCACGGGAAAGATCTCGGACCGCATTCTCGCCGCCCTGCCCTTCACGCTCACGGGTGCGCAGGTCGAGGCGCTGGCGGAGGTGCGCGCGGACCTCGCCTCGCACGACCGCATGCTGCGCCTCGTGCAGGGCGACGTCGGCTCCGGCAAGACGCTGGTCGCCCTGCTCGCCATGGCCACCATGGTGGAAGCCGGACGCCAGGCCGCCATGATGGCGCCGACCGAAATCCTCGCGCGCCAGCACTACGAGCGCATGCTGCCGCTGTGCGAGGCGGGTCGCATCAAGCTCGCGCTGCTGACCGGCCGCGACAAGGTCGCGGAACGCCGCAAGACGCTGGCCGCGCTGGAGGCCGGCGACATCGACGCGGTGGTGGGCACGCATGCGCTGTTTCAGGAGGCGGTCGCTTTCCGCGATCTCGGCCTCGCGGTGGTGGACGAGCAGCATCGCTTCGGTGTGCACCAGCGCCTCGCGCTCGGCGCCAAGGGCGAGGCGGTCGACATTCTGGTCATGACGGCGACGCCGATCCCGCGCACTCTGGTGCTCACTTATTTCGGCGACATGGATGTCTCCGTGCTGCGCGAAAAGCCTGCGGGCCGCCAGCCGATCGATACCCGCGCGCTGCCGATCGAACGGCTCGACGAAGTGGTGGCCGCCGTCGGCCGTGCGATCCAGAACGGCGCCCGTGTCTATTGGGTCTGTCCACTGGTGGAGGAAAACGAAGACCTCGACCTCGCCGCCGCGACCGAACGCGCCGAAGTGCTGCAGCAGTTTTTCGGCGACCGCGTCGGCCTCGTGCACGGGCAGATGAAAGGCGCCGACAAGGATGCGGCGATGGAAGCCTTTCAGCGCGGAGAGACGAGCATCCTCGTCGCCACGACGGTGATCGAAGTCGGCGTGGACGTTCCGCAAGCCACCATCATGGTGATCGAACACGCCGAGCGTTTCGGCCTCGCGCAATTGCACCAGCTGCGCGGTCGCGTCGGACGCGGCTCGGGGCGCTCGACTTGCCTGCTGCTCTACAAGCCGCCGCTGGGCGAAGTCTCGGAGGCGCGCATCACCATCATGCGCGAGACCGAGGACGGCTTTCGCATCGCGGAGGAAGACCTGAAATTGCGCGGCGAAGGCGAGGTGCTGGGCACCCGCCAGTCCGGCACGCCGGGCTTCCGGCTGGCGAGCCTTGACGTCCACGGCGCCCTGCTGCCGATCGCGCGCGACGACGCGCGCATGATTGTCGAGAAGGATCCCGAACTGGCGAGCGACCGCGGCAAGGCCGTGCGGACGCTGCTGTATCTGTTCGAGAAGGACGACGCGGTGCGGCTGCTGCGCGCCGGATAATCACGCCGTCATTGCGGGCGAAGCGAAGCAATCCAGAAGCCGCGCATGAGGTGGTGGCCGCTATAGCGAACCAGCGATGCGTCCAGCGATCCAGCGCTCGTGCCTGGATTGCTTCGCTCCGCTCGCAATGACGGCGACAAGCGTGTCCAGTCTCAGCATCGTCACTGCGAGGAGCGCAGCGGCGCATCCATCTTCCCGCAATCAATGCGACGCTGCGCGCTCCAGCGTCATTGCCACCCAACGATTCAAGCTCAGGCCCGCGCGCTTGGCTGCCGTAGCGACCGCGCGATGCAGCGGTGGCTCCACCCGAACGACGAACTGGCCTGAAAACGGTTTCTCGGGCTCTTCGCCCCGCTCCTTGCAGAATGCCAGATAGTCCTCGACCGACCCGGCGAGAGCTTTCTTCAGCTCGGAAACCGACTTGCCCTGAAAGGTAATGACGTCGCGCAGATCGACGACCTCACCATGGAAGAATTCAGCCTCTTCATCATAGGAGACGACCGCCTGGTAACCTTTGTAGGACATCGTGTTCATGGCGAAACCCCGGCTTCGGTCAGGAAGCGACGCACCGATCTCAACGCGCCCTTGTCCGTCTCCTTCTCGGGGTGCGGCCGATGAAAGACGGCGCGCACGCCGCCAAGCGCGACGCGCACACGGGACCCGCTTCCCTCGCCGATCTCCGCGCCAAGTGCTTCAAATAGAGCCTCGACATCGCGCCAGGGAATGTTCGCCCTGACTGGATCGGCGAAGACAGCGCGCAAGGTGGAGGCGTGCCTTCCTCGTAAAGACATCTAGTATCACTTTTTAGTACTAAAATGGATAATCGTCAATCAGTCGTCGGACGTGTCCTCTCCCGCGTGTGCGGAGAGGACGACGCTCGCCTCACACGCTCTCGCTCGTCAGCACCTTCTGCGCCTTCGCCTTCTCGGCCAGCGCGCCGAGCGCCACTTGCGTTTCCGGCTGGATCAGACCGGCCGACATGATGAGCTTCGCCGCATCGTCCGGCGACATCGGGATTTCGATCACGTCCGTCACCGGCAGGAAGAAGTAGAAGCCTGTCGTCGGGTTGGGCGTGCACGGCAGGAAGACCGAGATGTGGTCGCCTGCGGGCAGCGCATTGCTGACGGTGCCTGCTGGCGGCGCCGAGATGAAGACGATCGTCCACATGCCCTTGCCGGGAAACTCCACCAGGCCGACGCGGCGGAACGACGTTCCCGACTGCGAGAAGATCGTCTCGAAGATCTGCTTCACGCTCTTGTAGAGCCCGCGCACCACAGGCATGCGGTCGAGGATCGACTCGCCGATCTTGATCAGCGTGCGGCCCGCAAGATTGGCGGCGAGAAAGCCGAGCAGCGTCAGGCCGACGAAGGCCACGACGACGCCGAGCCCCGGAATGTGCACCGACAGGTAAGTGTCAGGCGACAGCGCCGGCGGCATCAGCGGCTTGACCCAATTGTCGACCGTGTCGATGAACCACCAGACCAGCCATGCAGTGACCGCCAGCGGGCCGGCGATGATAAGGCCGGTGAAGAACCAAGCCCGGACGCGCGCCCCGAAGCTCGGACGGAACAAGGCGCCGTCGGCAAGCGGTTCGTTGATCTCGTTCATAACCTGTCCATACGCATGAAGATGAAGCCCGCGGCTTCGTTCATCGTTAATCTATTCTACCGTAACGCTCTTGGCGAGGTTGCGGGGCTGGTCGACGTCTTTGCCCATGACCACAGCTGTGTGATAGGCGAGCATCTGCACCGGCACGGCGTACGGAATGGCCGCGAAATCCGGCGCCATGTCGGGCATCGCGATGGTGGCGAAGAACGGCACGGCGGATTCATGCTTTGCGCGCGCGTCGCCGATCAGCACGATCTTGCCGCCGCGCGCGGCGACCTCCTGCATGTTCGACACGGTCTTTTCGAACACCGCATCGAAGGGCGCCAGCACGATCACCGGCATGGCCTCGTCGATCAGCGCGATCGGACCGTGCTTCAGTTCGCCCGCCGCATAGCCCTCGGCGTGGATGTACGAGATTTCCTTGAGCTTCAGCGCGCCTTCGAGCGCCAGCGGGTAATTCGTGCCGCGGCCGAGATAGAGCACGTCCTTCGCCTTGGCGAGATCGCGCGCCAGCGCCTCGATCTGCGGCTCGCGCTTGAACGCTTCCGCCATCAGCCCGGGCATGGAGATAAGATCGGCGACCAGTTCCGCCTCGCGCGTGGCGTCCAGAGCGCCGCGCGCGCTGCCGAAGCCGACCGCGAGACAGGCGAGCACGGCGAGCTGGCAGGTGAAGGCCTTGGTCGAAGCCACGCCAATCTCCGGCCCCGCCAGTGTGGCGGCGACGACGTCGCTTTCACGCGCGATCGTCGACGTCTGCACATTGACGACCGACAGGATGTGCTGGCCCTGCTCTTTCGCATAACGCAGCGCCGCCAGCGTGTCGGCGGTCTCGCCCGATTGCGACACGACGATCATCAGGCCGCCGTCGACCATCGGCGCGTCGCGATAGCGGAATTCGCTTGCGACGTCGATCTCGACCGGCAGGCGCGCATAGCGCTCGAACCAGTATTTGGCGATGAGGCCCGCGTAATAGGCTGTGCCGCAGGCGGAAATGGTGATGCGCGTGAGTGTCTTCGGATCGAACGGCAGCTCGAACGGCAGCCGCACGGCGCCGGACGACATGTCGAGATAATGCGCCAGCGTGCGGCCGACGACTTCCGGCTGCTCGTGGATTTCCTTCGCCATGAAGTGGCGATGGTTGCCCTTGTCGACGAGGAAGGCGGAGGCCTGCGTCTGCACTTTCGCGCGGCGCGCCGGGAGGCCTGAAGCGTCGAAGAACTGCGCGCCTTTCGGCGTCAGCACCACCCAATCGCCGTCATCCAGATAGGTGATCGTGTTGGTGAAGGGCGCCAGCGCGAGCGCGTCGGAACCCAGATACATCTCGCCCTCGCCCCAGCCCACCGCCAGCGGCGCGCCCTGGCGTGCGCCGATCAGAAGATCCGGCTCGCCATTAAAGATGAAGGCCAGCGCGAAGGCGCCGCGCAGACGCGGCAGCGCGGCGGCGACGGCGTCGCGGGCGGAATGACCCTTCTGCATCTCGTCGGTGACGAGATGGGCGACAACCTCGGTGTCGGTCTCGGTCTTGAAGACATGGCCGCGCGCGGTCAGCTCCTCGCGCAGCTCGCGGAAATTCTCGATGATGCCGTTATGGACGACCGCGACCCTGTCGGTCGCGTGCGGATGGGCGTTGTTCTCGGTCGGGCGGCCATGCGTGGCCCAGCGGGTGTGGCCGATGCCGACGGCGCCCTTCAGCGGATGCTCCTGCAGCTTCGCCGCGAGGTTCTTCAGCTTGCCTTCGGCGCGCACGCGGGTGAGGCGCCCGTTCTCCAGCGTGGCGACGCCGGCTGAATCGTAGCCGCGATATTCCAGCCGGCGGAGCGACTCCACGATCTGCTCCGCGACGGGCGAGGCGCCCACGATCCCGACGATGCCGCACATGCGTTCAAATACTCCCTGACGCCTGGCGGCTTTGCTAGACCGGGGCGGCGTCGCCCATCAACACACATTGCATTGCAAATCGTTACGGCGAAATTGCATCGGCGTAAAATCCGGGGCGTTCACCGGTTCTTCGGACGCCGCGCCTGCGCTGCCCGAAAGCGCGTCGCCCAGCCGGGCTTTTCGGCCTGCGTTCCGCGCTCCAGAGCGAGCGAGTCGGGCGCGACATCCTTGGTGATGACCGAGCCGGAGCCGACATAGGCGCC
This sequence comes from Hyphomicrobiales bacterium, assembly GCA_028290125.1. GTDB lineage: Bacteria > Pseudomonadota > Alphaproteobacteria > Rhizobiales > Beijerinckiaceae > Terripilifer. Next base: position 7,356 of record JAQGKM010000176.1, read on the forward strand.
CGCGCCGATCCGCACGGGCGCGACGAGGGACGAGTTGGAGCCGACGAAGGCGCCCTCCCCGATATCGGTCCGGGCCTTGTTGAAGCCATCGTAATTGCAGGTGATCGTCCCGGCGCCGATGTTGGCGTTCGCGCCCACGCTGGCGTCGCCGATATAGCTGAGGTGGCTGATCTTGGCGCCGGCCCCGATCTTCGCCGCCTTGATCTCCACGAAATTGCCGACCTTCGACTTCGGGCCAAGATCGGCCCTGGGCCGCAGCCGCGCATAGGGGCCGGCGGTCGCGCCGGCGCGCACCGTTGCGCCCTCGAGATGCGTGAACGCGTGGATGACGGCGCCATCCTCGACGACGCAGCCAGGCAGGAACACGACGTTGGGCTCGACCAGCACGTCTCGGCCGAGCTTCGTGTCGTGCGAGAAGAAGACCGTCTCGGGTGCGATCAGCGTCGCGCCGTCGCGCATGGCGGCCTCGCGCATGCGGGCCTGGAAGATCGCCTCGGCGGCAGCCAGCTGGACACGATCGTTGACGCCCATCACCTCATGTTTGCCGGCGAGCACATGCACGGCGGCGAGGCTCGCGGCGCGGGCCGCCTCGACTGCGTCGGTGAGGTAAAACTCCTTCTGGACGTTGGCGTTGCCGATCGCGTCCAGCAACGACAGGGCGTCGCGTCCCGACAACGCCATCAGCCCGGCGTTGCAGAGCCCGACGCGGCGCTCGGCCTCGCTCGCATCCTTGTGCTCGCGGATCGCGACCAGGCGTCCGTCGGCGATCAGCAGGCGGCCGTAGCCAGTCGGATCCGCCGGCTCGAAGCCGAGCGCCGCCAAGGCCGCGCCATCCGCAAGCGCGGCGCGCAGCCGTCGCAAGGTTTCGGGCGTCACCAGCGGCGTATCGGCAAAAAGAACGAGCACGTCGTCGTAGCCGCGCGCCAGCGCCGAGCGGGCGGCGAGCACGGCGTGCGCAGTGCCGAGCCGCTCCGTCTGCACGTAGATTTCGGCGCCGGGCGACGCGGCACGCGCGGCCTCCGCCACATCCTCGCGGCCAGGACCGACCACGACTGCGACCGCGTCGGCGCCTGCAGCGCCGAGGCTCGCCAGCACGTGCGCCAGCATCGAACGTCCGCCGACCTCGTGGAGAACCTTGGGGCGGGCCGACTTCATCCGCGTGCCTTCGCCGGCGGCGAGGACGATGGCGAGGCAGGTCCGCGGGTTGCGTTCAGTCGAGCTCATGCTCACTCCGGTGTCGGTCTGTCGGCGCGCTTTGGGCGATGCTCGCGTAACAGAATAAAAAGCTCTCGAATCAGCACGTCATGCCACAAAATCCGGCTCGCGGATTGCCATTTTACTCTATAGATAAGCAAGGCGCTTCCGGAGATGGATGCGTCGCGCCTATCGGAGCCGAAAACCCCAATATGTACAAGCGTAGGGATCTGCTGAAACTCGCCGCGGGCTCCGTTGCCGCGGCCGTGGTCGACTCGACTGCGGCGCACGCGCAAAGCACCACGCCATCACCAGCCCCGGCGACCGCGCCGGAGCCGCAGCCCCAGAGTTTCGACGCGGGGCGCATTCTCGACATGGCGCGCGATCTCGCCAAGCGTCCCTACAAGGCGCCCAACGCGCCGCTCGGCGACCCCTTCGCCAGCCTGCCCTACGATCTCTACGCCGGGATCAAGAGCAAGCCCGACAATTACATCTGGAAGAACGACAACACCGGCTTTGTCATCGAGCCGCTGCATCGCGGCTTCATCTTCTCCGCGCCGATGCAGATTAACGTCGTCGAGAACGGCTTCGAGCGGAAGCTCGCCTACGCGACCGACCTGTTTGAATTCGGAAAGCTCTCGATCCCCGCCAATATCGGCGATATCGGCTTCTCCGGGTTCCGCATCCTGCGTCCTCTGGACGGGAAGCTGTCGGAAGTCGCCATCTTCCAAGGCGCCAGCTTCTTCCGTGCGCGGGCCAACCACCAGAACTTCGGCGTCGTGGCACGCGGCCTGTCGATCCGCACGGCGGATCCCCGCGGTGAGGAGACGCCGTCTTTCCGCGCGATCTGGATCGAGAAGCCGACGCTCGCCGGCAATGCGATCATCATGCATGCGCTGCTCGACTCCGAGAGCGTGACCGGCGCCTACCGCTTCACGCTGCGGCCGGGCGACGCGACGATCATCGACACCGAATGCACGCTGTTCGCGCGCGTCAATGTCGACCATTACGGCATCGCCACCATGGCCGGCACCTATGTGTTTGGCCCGCTCGACCGTCGCCGCGACGACATTCGCCCCGCCGCGCATGAAGTGTCGGGTCTGCAGATGCTCAACGGCGCGAATGAATGGCTGTGGCGCCCGGTGTCGAGCCGCGAGACGCTGCAGGTGTCGGCCTTCGTCGACTCCAACCCGCACGGGTTCGGATTTCTCCAGCGCGAGCGCAGCTTCACGCAGTTTCAGGATGATTCCCAGCATTGGGAATGGCGCCCGTCGCTGTGGATCGAACCGATCGGCGAGTGGGGTCCGGGCGAGGTGACGCTGGTCGAAATCCCGTCCGAATCCGAAGTGAACGGCAACATGATCGCCTATTGGCGCGCCAAGCAGCCGCTCGCCGCCGGAGCTGAGGTCTCCTATGCCTATCGCCAGTTCTGGTGCTGGCAGGCGCCCAACCGTCCGCCGCTCGCGCAGGTCGCGGGATCGCGGTCTGGCCGCGCCACGGGCCAATCAGGGGCGCGAAGGCGCCGCTTTCTGGTCGACTTTACCGGCGATATCATCGCCGACCCGCAACGCGCGCCGGAGATCAACGCCAACCTGAACGCCTCGCCGGGCGCCATTTCCTCTGTCCGTACTTTCCTGGATCGCGAGCGCAAGAGCATGCGCGTGATCTTCGACATGGACGCCGGGAGCGAAGCGCTCAGCGAATTGCGTCTGTTGCTTGAATCCCAAGGCAAGCCGATCAGCGAGACCTGGCTGTATAGATGGACACCCTGACACAAGCCGAGGACGTCCGCCGCGACGCGTCCGAACATGGCGGCGCCGCGCTCGCCGCCGCCGCGGTTGCGCCCATGCCGGTCGAGTCGCCTCTGGCGATGCCCGTGCAGAACTTCCGCCGCTTTGACGCGAGCGAGCGCCGCGCGTGGACAATGCCCGCGCTCGCCTACACGCCCTGGGCCTCGCGCCTGCTGGTGTTCGGCGGCGGCCTGCTGCTGACGATCTACGGCGCGATGGAAATGTTCGCGGTCGTGAACGTCGGCGCCATCACGCCGCTGAAATGGGCGCTGCTGGTTCTCTTCGTCGCCAATTTCTCCTGGATCGCGATCGCCTTCACGAGCGGCGTGCTGGGTTTC
>JAQGKM010000183.1 GCA_028290125.1 Hyphomicrobiales bacterium
CCTGCGAGTCGGCTGAGTCAACCGCGCTTTCGCATCTCGCGAAAGGCCTGTGCGTAACGGGCATTCATGACGGGTTTGTAAAGGTGTGTCCCCGGTGCTCTCGCGGCGCGCGGGCAAGAGTGGCACAACGAGGCGGCCGGAACGAGCGGTCCCGACCTGCTTGTGATTGGCCCTTCAGACCACGGAGCGTATTCTTCCGCGTCTGGACGAGATTCGAAATCGCGTACCCGCACTCCATCCTCCGAGACACATGTCAGCCGTCGAAAATTACTCCGGGCGTTTCCTCGCGGCCGTCGAAGCTTCTGCGCCTGCCTATCGGACGCCCCCGCACAATATCGAAGCGGAGCAGGCGCTGATCGGCGCGGTGCTCGTGAACAACGACGCCTTCGATCGCGTGTCGGATTTCCTCAAGGCCGATCATTTTTCCGAAGAGCTGCACAGGCGCATCTTCGAGGTCGCCTCGCAGCTCATCCGCGCCGGCAAGGTGGCGACGCCCGTCACGCTGAAGACCTTTCTGGGCGAGCACGATCTCGGCGGCATGACGGTGCCGCAATATCTCGCGCGCCTCGCGGCGGAAGCCACCAGCGTCATCAATGCGGAAGACTACGGCCGCACGATCTACGATCTCGCGACGCGCCGTCAGCTGATCAACATCGGCGAGGAGATCGTCAACACGGCCTACGATTCGCCGGTCGACGCCGAGCCGCGCGAGCAGATCGAGGAAGCCGAGCGCCGCCTCTACTCGATCGCCGAACAGGGTCGCTACGACGGCGGCTTCGTGCGCTTCTCGGACGCGCTCACCGCGGCCATCGACATGGCGGCGAAAGCCTATGAGCGCGACGGCAAGCTCGCGGGCATTTCGACCGGCCTGATCGATCTCGACGCCAAGATGGGCGGCCTGCAGCGCTCCGACCTTGTCATCATCGCGGGACGCCCCGGCATGGGCAAGACCGCGCTCGCCACCAACATCGCCTTCAACATCGCCAAGGCCTATGAATCCGAGCTGAAGCCGGATGGCTCGCATGAAACGATCAATGGCGGCATCGTCGGCTTCTTCTCGCTCGAAATGGCGGCCGAACAGCTCGCTACTCGTATCATCGCCGAGCAGTCGGGCGTTCCGGGCTACAAGATCCGCCGCGGCGACATGACCGACCAGGAATTCCACCGCATCGCCGAAGCGGCGCGCGTCATGCAGTCGATCCCTTTCTACATCGACCAGACCGGCGGCATCTCGATCGCGCAGCTTGCCGCGCGCGCGCGCCGTCTGAAGCGCCAGCGCGGGCTTGACGTTCTGGTGGTCGACTATCTGCAGCTGCTGTCGGGCTCGAAGTCCAAGGGCGAGAACCGCGTGCAGGAGCTGACCGAGATCACGACGGGGCTCAAGGCGCTCGCCAAGGAACTCAACGTTCCGATCATGGCTTTGTCGCAATTGTCACGTCAGGTGGAAAATCGCGAAGACAAGCGGCCGCAACTGTCGGATCTGCGTGAATCGGGATCGATCGAGCAGGACGCCGACGTGGTGGTCTTCGTGTTTCGCGAGGAATATTACCTGAACGGCAAGCAGCCCGCGCCGGGCACCGACGAGCATCTGAAATGGCAGACGGACATGGACCGCGTCCACGGCAAGGCCGAAGTGATCATCGGCAAGCAGCGTCATGGCCCCACGGGCATGGTGCAGCTGTCGTTCGAGGCCGAGATGACGCGCTTCGGCAATCTGGCGAAGGAAGATCACATGCCCGAGCCGATGGGCGACTGATAAAGAGCGATCAAGCATGACCGACCGATCCGGCCCCGCGCTCGCGGATTCGCAGGCCGTCCTGACCATCGATCTCGGCGCGCTCGCCGCCAACTGGCGCGCGCTCGCCGCGCGCGTGGCGCCCGCCGAATGCGGCGCGGTGGTGAAGGCCGACGCCTATGGTCTCGGCATCGAGGCGGCGGCGCCGGCGCTGGCGAAAGCCGGTTGCCGCACGTTCTTCGTCGCGCATGTCAGCGAGGGCCGCCGCGTGCGCGCCGTCGTGCCGCATGCGGTCGTCTATGTTCTCAACGGACTGCTGCCCGCCGCCGCGCCGGTGATGATCGAACACGATCTGCGCCCCGTACTCGGCTCGCTCGACGACGCCACGCTGTGGGCAAAAGTCGGACGCCTGCGCCCCTGCGCACTGCATGTCGACACCGGCATGAACCGGCTTGGCGTGACGCCCGGCTCCGTCGAGACCGTTGCGCGCATGGATCTCGCCATCGACGTGCTGATGACGCATTTCGTATCGTCCGAGGCGGTGAAGGATTCAACCAACGACGTGCAGATCGCGCGCTTTGCCAGCGTGCGCGGAATGCTGCCGAACGCCCGTTCAAGCCTCGCCAACTCCTCCGCTTTGTTCCTGCCGCAGAAGCCCTTCGGCGATCTCGTGCGTCCGGGTTATGCGCTCTATGGCGGCAACCCGACGCCGGCGGCCGCCAATCCGATGCAGGCCGTCGTGCGGCTCGAGGCGCCCATCCTGCAGACGCGCGTGATCGAGGCCGGCGAAAAGGTCGGCTACAATGCGCAATGGACGGCGCGGCGCCGCACCCGGCTGGCGACGATCGGCATCGGTTACGCCGACGGCCTGCCCCGCGCCGCCATGGGCATCGATGACCGCCCCGGCGGCGAAGCGATCGTGGCCGGCGTGCGCTGTCCCTTCGCCGGACGGGTCTCGATGGACCTGACCATGATCGACGTGACGGACGTGCCGGAAGCCGCGCTCGCCGGCGCCAGCGCGGTGCTGCTCGGCGACGGGATCACGGTGGACGATCTCGGCCTGCGCTCGGCGACGATCGGCTACGAAATCCTGACGCGCCTCGGCGCGCGCTATCACCGTGTTTATGAGGGCTGAGTCATTTTATCTCCCGCACCGGCGGGAGAGAGGCGCGCGGCGCCTAGCCAAACGGCAGGTGTTCCTGTAATGTTCTCATCTGATTCCAGAGGATGCGAACATGTCCGAGTCGTCTCGCCTGACCCCTGCCCGTCTCGTCGCCGAACATCTCTCGCGCGCCCGCGCCCATGCCGATATTGCGGCCATGGTGCGCGAGTCGCTCGAGGCGCTGCGCCGCTCCGAGCGCGCGCTCGAGGAGCAACTCGGCGACCTGCGCTGCTATCTCGGCCACGAGGGCGTCGCTACCGATCTCGCGGCGCGGGCGAACTGACATGGCCAAGGCGCGCTCCCAATTCACCTGCCAGAACTGCGGCGCCATTTCGCAGCGCTGGGTCGGCCGCTGCGAATCCTGCGGTGAATGGAATTCCATCATCGAGGAGAACACCGGCTCGGGGATCGGCGCGCAGGCGGCGATGGGCGCGCGCAAGGGCCGCGTCTTTGCGCTTGAAGGATTGTCGGGCGAGAACAAGCCCGCGCCGCGCATCGTGTCGGGCATCGGCGAACTCGACCGGGTGACGGGCGGCGGCTTCGTGCCGGGCTCGGTGCTGCTGCTCGGCGGTGAGCCGG
>JAQGKM010000229.1 GCA_028290125.1 Hyphomicrobiales bacterium
TGCGACGGTGTGTCGAACCATCGCGCGCAATTGTCTTGCGCAAACTTGGCTCACGTCACGCCTTAACTGCTCTTACAAAGTGTAAAAAAAATCCCGACTGCCGGACGCTTTACAAGCGCTCTTTACAATGGTTTATTAGAGTATTCTTTCTTCAAGGGGGCGATATGCGCTCTATTTTCATTCATTGCGTTGCTTGTCGACTAATTACAGAGGTCATCGTTTTAGATGGATCGCGCCACGTAACATGTCGTTTCTGTCAACACGCACGGGATCTGACGGATCGTGAGATCTCGATGTTCGACCTTCATAGGAGCGGCTCGCGCGACGTCCGATCGCACGGGCCAAGCCGGCCTTTGACGCCGCGACCAGTTCAGATGATAGCCGCCAAGCAGGTCTCTTAGGCGACCCTTGAACGTGCGCGCACACAACGCAGCTCTCGGCGCTCGAAACGGTCGACGTCATGAAGCCGGCCTCCGGCGGCTGAAGTTTTCACGACGCCACAAGCGCAAACGAAAAACCGGGCTGCGCGAGCAACCCGGTCTTTTCTTGTCACGCGTCTGGCGCGCTCGACGATATCAGCCCTTGAAGAGCGACAGGATCTGCTGGCTCGACTGGTTGGCGATCGAGAGCGACTGCACGCCGAGCTGCTGCTGGACCTGCAGGGCCTGGAGGCGGGTCGATTCCGTGTTCATGTCCGCGTCGACCAGCTGGCCGATGCCCTTGGTGACCGCGTCCATGAGGTTGGACACGAAGTCCGACTGCATGGTGATGCGGGTTTTCACGGCGCCGAGATCGCTGGCCGCGGTGGTGACGTCGGTGAGAGCCGCGTCCGTCGCGCTGATGTAGTTGTCGAGCGTGGCCTGGTCGGTCGAGGAGTCCGTCAGGGCCGAAATGTCGAGATCGCTGACCTTGATGCCGGTCGTCGTGCCGACGTCACGACCCTTGTCGATGATGCCGCCCGTGCCACCCGTGTTGGCATCGTAGAGCGCCATCGTCGACGTATCGACGTCGATCGTGCCGATCGCCACGGCGCTGCCCGAGCGGGTGAACGAAGCGACGATGTTCTTGGTCGCGTTGTAATCGGCGCCGGACGAGTCGACCGACAGCCAGTTCTGGCCCGAGAAGGTCGAGGAATCCGCGACGCTCTTGATCTGGTTCTGGAGCTGCGTGATTTCGGCCTGCACCTTGGTGCGGTCGATGCCGGGCTGGCGCGCGGCGACGAGCTTGGACTTGATCTGGGTGACGAGATCCGTGGTGGTCTTCAAGGCGGCCGAGGCGACGTCCACAGTCGCCGCGCCCATGCCGAGCGCGTCCTTGACCGTCGACATGGCGCTGTTGTCCGAGCGCATCGTGGTCGCAATAGACCAGTAGGCCGCGTTGTCAGACGCATTGGCGACGCGCATGCCCGTGGAGATGCGGTCCTGCGTCGTCTGCATGGCTTTGTTCGTCGCATTCAGGTTCTGAAGCGCCGTAATGGCAGAGGCATTCGTCAATAGGCTGGTCATGGGTCATGTCCCTTGAAACTGAACGTAGGGACATACCGGGTTTTCACCGGTGCAAACGGGGTGCTGCATGCTTTGGGCCGATGCCCAATTCCGTCGTCTTCCTATTCATGAACTGACAACCTTAAAAATGTCTTCAGATTGTCAGTCCGGGTCAGAAAAATGCGCGGCGGCAGCCGTCAAAGTCCGCGCACCACCACGCCCAGCGCGAGGATGACGTAGGCCGCCACCATCATCCAGAACCGGTGCCCGTTGACCCAGGCGCCGATGGTCGGAATGCGCATGTAGAGGCTCGCGATCGCCAGCGCGGCGATGATCAGCGAGATGATGAAATTCAGGATACGTGGCGTCGTGAGCTGCATGCGGGCTCCGTGGATGAAACAAGCCCGGGCGGGCGAATCGTATCCGCACTATCGCATGCAGCGCGCCGCGCCGGAATCCTGAAGCCTCACAAGCCGTTGGCGGCCTCGGCGATGAGCTCGTATGAACGCAGGCGTGCGTCGTGGTCGAACACGTCCGACACGATCATCAGCTCGTCGGCGCGCGTTTCGCTGAGCAGGGCTTTCAGTCCGTCGCGAACCGTCGCCGGGGAGCCGACGATGGAGCGGGCGAGGAAGCCCGCCGCCTGCGCCTTCTCGCTCGCCGTCCAGTAGCTATCGATGTCGTCGATCGGCGGCTTGCTCAAGCCCCGCGCACCGCGGAACAGATCCGCCACCGACATCTGCTGGGTGGTGGCGAGCCGCCGCGCCTGCGCGTCGGTCTCGGCGGCGATGATGTTGACGCCGATCATCGCATGCGGCGCCGCGAGCTGCGACGAGGGCTGGAAGCGCTCGCGGTAGGTCGCCAGGGCGGGCATCAGGGCAGCCGGCGCGAAGTGGCTGGCGAAGGCATAGGGCAGGCCGAAGGCTGCGGCGAGCTGCGCCCCGAACAGGCTGGAGCCGAGGATCCACAGCGGCACCTGCGTGCCTGTACCAGGGACAGCCTGCACCCGCTGGCCCTCCTGCAGTGGCCCCAGCAGGGCCTGCAATTCGAGCACATCGTCCGGAAAACTGTCGGCGGTGTTGGGATTGCGCCGAAGCGCCCGCAAGGTCAGCTGGTCCGTGCCGGGCGCGCGTCCGAGGCCGAGGTCGATGCGGCCGGGAAACAGCGTGGCGAGCGTGCCGAACTGCTCGGCGATCACCAGCGGCGAATGGTTGGGCAGCATGATGCCGCCGGCGCCGACCCGGATCCGGCTCGTGCCTGCAGCGATGTGCGCAACCACCAGAGATGTCGCCGCCGAGGCGATGCCCGGCATGTTGTGGTGTTCGGCCACCCAGAAGCGGTTGTAGCCCCAGTGTTCAGCCTTCGCCGCAAGGTCGCGGCTGTCGTCGAGCGCGCGACGGGCATCGCTGCCGGTGCGGACGCGGACGAGATCGAGGATCGAGATTTTTGTCATGACAGGCATTTAGGTACGACGAGGCGCTCTCGCCACCGGCGTCTAGTCGGATCCGTAGTCGAACCGGATGTACACCGGGCGGCCATTCGGCGGCGGCGGGAAGGGCGCCGCCCTGCGAACCGCCGCGAGCGCCGCCGCATCGAAGAAGGGCGCGCCGCTCGGGATGGCGATCGTTTCCTGGAAGATGCGGCCATTGCCCATCACGCCGAAGGTCACGCGGCCACGCGCCGGCCGGCCCTGGTTCGGCGCCTGCGACATCTTGCGCATGATCAGACCGTAGAGCGTCGACAGATAACCCGGAGGCGCGCTGCCGTTCGGGGCGTCGCTGCGCCGCGCGAGCGGTCCCTTGACCTGCGCGGTCGGCGTCTTGAACTCGAGGTCCGGCAGAGGCTTGAACCCGGAGAAGTTCAGCGGTGTCTGGGAGACCGGCGGCGGCGTCGCGAGCAGTTCGGGCGCAGGGTCGGGCGTCGGCGGCTCGGGCGCTGGCTCGGGGGGTGGCGGCTCGGGAGCGGGCTCGGGTACCGGCGGCGGCGGTTCGGCGGCGGCCTTCTCTTCGGGCTTTGCCGGTTCGGGCTCCTCCTTGTCGACGGTCGCGGGCTCCGACGCCTTGCCGTCCTCGCGATCCTGGTCCGCCGAGCGGGCGAAATCGTGCGCCGGCTTTTCCTCGAGCTGTTGCACGGGCTGCGGCGGCTGCTCCTCCGGCTTGTCCGGCTCGGGAGCCGGTTGCTCCTGCGGTGCGGGCTGCTCTTGGGGCGCAGGCTCTTGCGGCGCAGGCGGCTCCTCTGGCGGGGGCTCGATGATGATCTCGACCGGGATCGCCTCTTCGGTCGTGGTCACCACGGCCGCCGGCTGCAGGGTCAAAAGAAATGCGCCGTGCAGCGCGAGGCTGAACGCCAGCGCCGCCGCGAGGCGGAGACGATCGCTTGTCCTGACGGGAGGCGCCCTGAGCGCAAGGAGATCGATCTTGACCGGCGATACGGGAAGGGCGTCGGCCGACTCTTCGACGACCGCCGTATCGATGCTGGCTCTCATGCGTCCGGACACTACCGGACTGTTTTCAGCCTCGCCAGACTTCGTCGTCTTTCTAGCCTTACTTTCCCGTGTTCTTGCATGGCTTAGCTTAAAAGAAGTCGCAGTCTCCGGAATCGTGATCGGTGTCGTCCGACGCCGCGGCGAGGCGGGCGGCGACGGCTGCGAGCGTGATGCCCTCGATCGCGGCGCTGCTCGCGATCATGCAGCGGTCATCGAAAGCGCCCGCCACATTGTGCAGGAAGCGCTCGATGGCGGCGACCTGCTGGCTCAGCGAGTCGATGCTCTGCATGGCGACCAGGTAGCGCGGGTCCTCGAGCGCATGCGATGTCGCATGAGCGTGCACGACCTCGAACGCTTCCTCCACCCGGGTGCGAACCACCGCGAGTTCCGCAATGGCGCGGCGCATGGCTTCCGGAACCGGAATGGACGGCTCGTCAATGGCATGCAGCTGCAAGGCAGGTTTCGACATGCATCACCTTCAAAACAGTTCGACGGAGCCGGAATCGGCGAACACCGGCGCCAACGCCCGGCGGTTGTCTGTGAGTTGGACGTCCTTCGGCAATTGCATCTGCCGCGCGCGGCCGGTCGTCGGCCAGAATTGAACCTTGCGGGCGCGATCGCCGCCGAGACTTTCGCCAAGGAGCGCGATGCCCTCGTTGCGCAGGAAGCCGCGGGCAAAGATAGCGTTGCGCGCGCCGATGTCGGCGAGCGCGCTGTTCATGTTGCCGCCGCCGAACAGTTTGGCCTGGAGCCGCTGGCGCGACGCGCCTTCGCGCAGCAGGCCATTGACCAGCAATTCCATCAGGTGAACGCCGTAGCGTTCGGAATCGCGGATCTGCGCGTCATCCTCGCCGGGCAGCAGGAAATGATTCATGCCGCCGATCTTCAGCACGGGATCCCAGATGCAGGCGGCGACGCACGAGCCGAGCAGCGTCGTCAGCACGCTGTCGGGCCTGTCCGAGATCCGGTACTCGCCCTGGATGATGTGATCGCCGGATGCAAGCGCGCCCATGTTATTTCAGCCGCCCCACGACGCCCTCGATGGCCTTGCGCAAGGCGGCCATGTCGATGGGCTTGGTTAGATAATTGTTGAGCCCGAGCGCCTTGCCGCGCGTCAGCACGGCCGCGTCGCCCTTGCCTGTGAGCATGATGAAAGGCACGCTCGCCGTCGGCTTGTAGCTGCGGATGGCCTGCAGCAGCTGCAGCCCATCGAGCTTGGGCATGTTGAAGTCGGAGATGACGAGGTGCGAAGGTGCGCTCATCATCATTTTCAGGGCCTGCTCGCCATCCGCAGCAAAACCGATGTTGCGGATTCCGAGTTGTTCAAGCCCGTCGCGAATCAGCATGCGGCTCGTCGACGTATCGTCGACAATGAGCACTTTCAGCTGGGCGAGGATGGACATGCTTTGCTCCTTACCGGGTCTCTTTCATCGCCGCGAACAGGTCGCCGGCGATGTTTTGCAACGAGGATTGTTTCTGCACGGCGCCGATGTTGAACGCGACCTTCGGCATGCCGTAGACGACGCAGCTTTCTTCCGACTGGCCGAGCGTGATGGAGCCTGACTGTCTCATCGTGAGCAGCCCCTTGGCGCCGTCCTGTCCCATGCCGGTGAGAATGACGCCGGCGGACTTTGCGCCCGTCGCGCTCGCAACCGACTCGAACAGCACGTCCACGGACGGGCGATGCCCGTTCACGGCTTCGCTCTCGACCAGATGACAGCGCAGCTGGCCGGGTTTGCCGCGCACCGTCAGATGCGCCTTGCCGCCCGGCGCCACATAGATGAGGCCGGGTTCGATCGGCGCGCCGTGCCAGGCTTCCTGCACACGCGGCGCGCACAGGCGGTCAAGACGGGCCGCGAAGGGCTTGGTGAACAGAGCCGGCATGTGCTGCGTGACGACGGTCGGCGGGCAGCGCTCCGGGAAAGCGCCCAGCATGGCGATCAACGCCTCGACGCCACCCGTGGACGCGCCGATCGCGATCAGCCGGCTTTCTGCAGGATCGCAGACCGGCGTGGTCTTGCGCGCCGGCGCGGCTTGAGCCGCCGCCATCGGCGCGCGCATGGTCGGCCTGCGCCGCGCCGCGACGCGGATGACGCAGCAGAGATCTTCGGCGGCCTGCGGATCGTTGAGCGCAGGCTTGCCGACGCAGTCGAAGGCTCCGAGCTCGAGCGCGCGCAGCGACGTCTCGGCGCCGCGCAGTGTCAGGCTCGACACCATGACGACCGGCATCGGACGTAGCCGCATCAGCCGTTCCAGAAACTCGAGCCCGTTCATGCCGGGCATTTCGACATCGAGCGTGATGACGTCGGGATCGAGCTCCTTGATCGCCGCGCGCGCCTGATGCGGATCGAGCGCCGTGCCGACGACTTCGAGCTGCGGATCCTGCGACAGGATCTGCGTGAGCACCAGTTGCATGGTGGGCGAGTCGTCGACGATCAGGACGCGGTATCGTTCTTTGTCCATGTCAGCGGCCCGCCTCGAGACGCCAGGTTGTGATCCCGTCATTGCTGAAAAGTTCCGTTGCTGGTCCGGACAACCGTTCCGAATGGCCAATGTAGAGAAAACCGCCTGGCGTCATCGACGAGGCGAAGCGGTGCCAGAGGCTGGCCTGGTGGTCGTGGTCGAAATAGATCGCCACGTTGCGGCAGAAGATGAGGTCGAACTTCCGCTTCATCGGCCAGGGCGCAAAGAGGTTGAGTTCGCGGAAACTGACAAGCCGCCTCATCTCGTCGCTGACGCTGTTCACGTCGCGACCGCCTTCGTTGACGCGTGAGAAGAAGCGGCGGCGCAGGTCGGGCGAGACATCGGCAAGCGCGCTGTCTTCGTAGAGACCGGCGCGGCCTTCGGCGACGACGTTGGGATCGATGTCGCTGGCGAGAATTCTGAGATCGAGATCGGCGGCCTTGGGCGCCAGCGACAGGATGACGAGCGCCATCGTGTAGGCTTCCTGACCGTTCGAACAGCCAGCCGACCAGATGCGCACGCTATCGCCGCGCGCCGCGCGGGCGAGCAGGGGCGGCAGCGCCTTGTCGCGCAGGTGGTCGAAGTGATGCGACTCACGAAAGAAGCGCGTGACGTTGGTGGTCAGCGCCGCCAGCATCTTCTGGCGTTCGTCGACGCCGTCGGCGGAGCGGATCAGATCGCAATAGGACTTGAACGATTCCATGCCGAGGGCGCGCAGGCGCCGCGCCAGTCGCGAATAGACGAGCGTCGCCTTCGACTCCGGCATGTGAATGCCGGCGTCGGAGTAGATCGCCTGCGCGATCGTCCGAAAGTCTTCGGCCGTCAGCAGGAATTCGCCGGGCACGAGCGAACGGGCGCCGCTGCCTTTCGTCATGGCGCTGGTCGTGGTCATGCGGCCAGCGATTCATGTGCGGGCAGGACATGATCGAGTGCGATCATGCTGATCATGCGTCCGTCGATGGCGAGCACGCCGCGCACGAACGTCTTGGCGAGTTCGGAGGCGACATCCGGCGTCGGCTGGATCTCGGCTTCCGTCACCGTGAGAATGTCCGAGACGGCGTCGACGAGCAGGCCGATGATCTGGTTCTCGACCTGCGTCACCATGATGACGTGGCGCACTGTCGGTTCGGTCGGCTTGAAGCCGAGCCGCGTCGCCATGTCGATCACCGGCAGGACCGCGCCGCGCAGGTTGATCACGCCACGCACATAGGCGGGCGAATGCGGCAGCGGCGTCGCGGGCGTCCATCCGCGAATGTCGCGCACCTGCATGATGTCGACGCAGAACTCGCGGCCATCGATGCGGAAGGCGATCAGTTCGCGGGTCGAGGAGCTTTCCAGTTTCTCAGTCATCTTCACTCACTCCACGATTTCGAGTTGCAGCGGAGCCGGGTCAGGGCTTGGCGGGTTGGACTTGCCGTCGGCATTTTCGACAACGGCGTCGACGTCGAGGATCAGGGCGACGCGGCCGTCGCCCAGGATGGTCGCGGCGGCGATGCCGTCGACGCGGCGATAGTTCGCCTCGAGGCTCTTGATGACGACCTGTCGCTGGCCCTGGATCGCATCGACCAGCAGGGCGCGGCGCGCCTGGCCTTCAAGGTCGATCAGCACGATCACGCAGTTCGACGGATCGGCCATCTCCTGCCGGTAGCCGAGCACGTGGCCGATATCGATCAGCGGCACGAAGGAGTCGCGAATGCGAATGACGCGACTGTCGCCGCCCATGTGGAAGATGTCCGACATGGAAGGCTTCAGCGTTTCGACGATCGCCGTCAGCGGCACGATGAGCGTCTCTTCCGCGACGCTGACGATCATGCCGTCGAGCACGGCGAGCGTGAGCGGCAGGCTCATCACGAAGGCCGAGCCCTTGCCGGGCGTCGACGAGATCGTGATGCGGCCGCCGAGCGCCTGGATCGAGCGCTTGACGACGTCCATGCCGACGCCGCGGCCCGACATGTCGGCGACGGTCGATGCGGTCGAGAAGCCCGGCAGGAAGATGAGATTGTCGATGTCCTCGTCGCTCATCTGGGCGTCGGGATCGATCAGGCCCTTGGCGATCGCGGCCGACTTGACGCGCTCGCGATTGATTCCGCCGCCGTCATCCGAAATCTCGATCACGACACGGCCGGAGCGGTGCATGGCCGCGAGCCGGATGTGTCCGGTTTCGGGCTTGCCGGCGGCAAGACGCGCCTCCGGCTTCTCGATGCCGTGGTCGATGGCGTTGCGGATCATGTGCGTGAGCGGATCCGTGAGACGCTCGATGACCGTCTTGTCGACCTCGGTCGCTTCACCGTCACACTGCAGCATCACCGACTTGCCGGTCATGTCGGCGGCTTCGCGCACGACGCGCGACATGCGCTGGAAGATCGGCTTCACAGGTTGCGCACGGATCGCCATGACGCTGTCCTGGATCTCGCGCGACAATTGTTCGAGGTCGTCGAGGCCCATCGCCAGCGCGGAGGATCGCGCGATACGCGCTTCCGCGACCCGCTGCGACAGCATCGCCTGGTTGATGACGAGTTCGCCAACAAGATCGATCAGGCGCTCGACGCGGTCGAGATCGACGCGGATGGTGGCGCCGGCAGTGTTGAAGCCCTTGGCGGACTCGGCCTTGCGAGCGGCAGCTTCTTCATTGCGGCTCTGCACTTCGGCGGCGATTTTCTGCATCACCGGTTCGACCGGCTCGGGCAGGGCGGCCTGCGTGTCGCTGGAGGCGAGCGACAGCAGCCTGGCGAAGGCGTCATCGTCGAACGCGCTCTCGCCCTCGATCTTTTCCACCGAGATGTCGCAATCGAATTCCACGAATTCGAAAATGTCGCGGATCGCGCTCTCGGACGCGTCGGTCTCCAGCACGACGTCCCAGGCGAGATAGGCGCCTTCGGGATCGAGCTCGGCGAGCGTCGGCAATTTGGCGAGGTCGCAGGTCACCTGCGTTTCGCCGAGGCGAGCCATTTCGCGCAGAAGCACGAGCGGTTCGTTGGCGCGCGAATAGAAGCCGGTCTTCGGCTCGAACCGCACGCGATAGCTCTGCTTCGCGTCACCGGCGCCGCCGAAGAGATCGTCCAGCGAAACCTGAATGGGCGTGAAGTCGAGATCGGGTTCTGCCGCAGCCGCGGCGACGGGCGCCTCGTGGGCGCCGCCAAGACCGCAGGCGGACTCGAGCTGCTGCACCATGCGGGTGATTTCGCCATCGTCGGCCTTGACGTCCTCGCGGGCGCTGCGGACCAGATCCGCCAGCGTATCGGCGGCCGTCAACATGGTCTTCAGGATGCTGCGCGACGCCGCGATCTTGCCGCTGCGAACGAGATCGAGCGACGTTTCATACGTATGCGCGAAGCGGACGAGCTGCTCGAGGCCGAACGCGCCTGCGCCACCCTTGATCGAATGCACAGCGCGGAACACCGCGTTGATCGTGTCAGGCTCGCTGGTCCCGCCATCGAGAGCGAGCAGTCCGCTTTCCAGTTCGATCAGCTGTTCTTCGCATTCCTGGAAGAACGTCTGCTTGATGGCTGCCATCGTATCCATGGCTGTCCCTTTCAATGAAATGTCAGGCAGCGAGGCGGCGAATGGCGTTGATCAGCTTTTCCGGATCGAACGGCTTGACGATCCAGCCCGTCGCGCCGGCGCGACGCGCACGGTCCTTCTTCTCCGGCTCGCCTTCGGTGGTGAGCACCAGAATGGGCACCGAGCGATAACGCTGGTCCTTGCGCACGCCTTCGATGAATCCGAATCCATCCATGCGCGGCATGTTGATGTCGGTCAGGATGACGTCGGGATTGGAGCCCGCCAGAACCTCGAGTCCGTGCACGCCGTCTTCGGCCTGCAGCACTTCGTAACCGGCGGACAGCAGCGTCGCCTTCAGCATCTCGCGCATGGTGCGGGAGTCATCCACCGTCAAAATCATCTTCTTCATAGTGCATGCTCCTGCGAGCTGAAATGTGAAAGGTCGAGCCCGTAGGCGGCGATGGATTGCGTGAATTCGTCGGACGGATGCACGATTTCAAAGTGTGCGCCGTCCTGGATGGCTGTGGCGGTGGCGCAGAGCAGGGCCTGCAGGCACTGCCCTCCGAGCTTGCGCACTTTGGAGGCGTCGATCCGCATCTCGCCGCCCCTTAACCGCAGAAGCTCGCTAGCAAGCGGCGCGGCTTCCGTGATGTCGAGGATCTCGGCCAGTTTCACGATGTCGGGTTTCCCCAGCTTCTTAGACATGATGCTCCTCAAAACTCTTCCCAGGAGTCGGCGCGCGACGCCGGCGCTGCCGCGAAGCCACCGTTCGCCACCATGCGCATCGGTTCTTGCGTGCGGCTTGCGTCGGCGGCGGGCTTACGTTGCGGCGCCCGCGCAGTGGCGGTCGGGCGCCTTACATTGGCGCGCTGCGGAGCAGCCACTCGTGTGACGCCCGTCTGGAAGCGCGCGACCGAGGTGTTGAGCTTGTCGGCTTCGACCGCCAGTGTGTGGCTCGATGCAGCGGACTCCTCCACCAGCGCGGCATTCTGCTGCGTGATCTGGTCCATCTGGCCGACGGCGTTGTTGATCTCCTGCAGGCCTGTAGCCTGCTCGGTCGCGCCGGCTGCGATCGCCGTGACGGCTTCCTTGATGTCGGCCACTTCCTTGACGATCAGGTGCAGAGCGCTGCCGGTCTCGTGAACCAGCTTGACGCCCTGCGTCACCTGCGCCGCCGAGGCGGAAATCAGCACCTTGATCTCCTTGGCGGCTTCCGCCGAGCGTTGCGCCAGAGCGCGAACTTCCGACGCCACCACGGCGAACCCTCGGCCTGCGTCGCCAGCGCGGGCCGCCTCGACGCCGGCGTTGAGCGCCAGAAGGTTGGTCTGGAAAGCGATCTCGTCGATCACGCCGATGATCTGGCCGATCTGACCGGAAGACTTCTCGATCGCGCTCATCGCGCTGATCGCCTGGGACACGACGGCGCCGCCCTTTTCGGCCGTCGCTGTCGCGGAGACCACCGATTCCCGCGCGCCTTCTGCGCCGGCAGCCGTCTGCTTGACGGATTCGGTGATTTCTTCGAGCGCGGCAGCCGTCTGTTCGAGGTTGGCCGCCTGCTGTTCGG
Source organism: Hyphomicrobiales bacterium (assembly GCA_028290125.1). Classification (GTDB taxonomy): domain Bacteria; phylum Pseudomonadota; class Alphaproteobacteria; order Rhizobiales; family Beijerinckiaceae; genus Terripilifer. Next base: position 11,498 of record JAQGKM010000229.1, read on the forward strand.
TGCGCCGCGACAGATCGTCCGAATGCGCCGTGATTTCGCGCGAGCCGGATTCGACGGCCTGCGAACTCAGCACGATGGCGCCGATCGTTTCCCGCAATTCGCCAATGGCGTCGTTGAAGACGCGGCGAAGGTTTTCAGCCGGGCCGCTGAGCTCGACGTCGATCTGCGTGACGAGATCGCCGCGCGCCAGGCCGCTCAGCGCCCTGGTGAAGACCGCCATGGCTTCCTGAGTCTCGGCGGCTTCGGCCGCGCGCACCGCTTCGAATCGCGCGCGCTCTTCTTCCGCTTCGCGCCTGAGCGTCTCGGCCCTGACTTCGATCTGCTCGCGTTCGATCAGTCGTTCCTTGAAGGTCTCGCAGGCGCCGGCGATCTGGCCGATGCCGTCGGCGCGTCCGAGCCCGGTGAAGACGACGCGCGTATCGCCGCCCGCCAGGGCGTTGACCTGCGCGGTGAGCCGCGCCAGCGGGCGCGCAATGTTGCGGGTCAGGACCATAGCCGACCCGAGACCGAGAAAGAGAGCCGCCGCGCCGCCGATCAGGAGCGCAAGGAACATGGATTTTTCGCCCGCTTCCTCGGCTTCGTCGAGGGCGCGCGTGGAGGCGTCGAGAACCTTCAGCGCTTCGGCCTGCGCGTCACGGAATTTCTGCTGGAATTCGCTGCTGCGCGGCGACATCGCAACCGTCAGCGCTTCGTCACGGGTCTTGGGATCGACGGTCAGGCGAATGATCTGGTCGCCGATTTCCGCCTTCCACTGATGTGAGGCGTTCTGCATGTTGCGCAGGGCCGTCAAGGCTTCCTGATTGCCGCTCTTGGCGACAAGATCGAGCGACCGCGACATGCTTTCGTTGAACTTCACGCCCGCGGCTTCGAACAGCTTCTTGTGGCGTTCGACACCCGTGAGGAGAAAGCCGCGAACAGTTTGCGCCATGTCGAGATGCGCGGCTGCGGCGTTCATGTTCTCGAGTTGCTGGGCGTGCATCAGGCTGGCGGCGATGGAGTTCTGACTGCCGTCCGTCATGGATTTATAGATGACGGCTCCGGAAGCCGCGAAGCTCGCGAGTGTGATTGCGAACGCAAGTGTGAGCTTGCGCGGTATGGAGATCTGATCGAGCCACATAAAACCTCCGGTGCGCGACAAACGCACGCAATGACGTCCCCCCGGCGAGAGCCGGGCACCTGCTACAAAGAAAGGCGCAGTGTTCGCCCGCGCTCCGAAATAGGGCGCTGCGCACAAATCCCGCATTTCTGCCTGGGACATGCCGGATTGAAACGACCGGCGTCGGAGTTCGGCATCATGCCTGGACGCTGATGAAAACGCGTCCTGCTCCGACAAGACAAAGACTCGCACATACCCGTTAAAGAATGCCTACGCTTACGGTCAGATAAACGTCAAAAAGTGCCTGATTTAATTGACTCTGCGGCAGTCTTTGCTTGCTGGGCGCGAGTCCAGCG
>JAQGKM010000246.1 GCA_028290125.1 Hyphomicrobiales bacterium
TCATGGTGCGGTCGCGCTGCGGCCAGAGGCCGTGGACGACGAAGCCGAGGCGTGCGCCCGCCTCGCACTGGTCCTGGTCGCGACGCCCGCCCGAGAGCGTGCAGAAGCCCGGCGACCAGCTCAGCGCGAGAATGTAATAGTCGAAATCTCCTGGCGCGACGGCGGCGGGCGCGCGTCTTTCAGGCTGCGTCCGGCTTTCAGGTTGCGTCCGGCTTTCCGGCAGCGGCCGGCTTTCGCCGCGCAGGCAGCGGTCGAGCACGCATTCCTGCGCCAGCGCCCGCTCCGCCGGGCCGAGGCCGGCGAGCGCGCACAAGAGTCCAGCGAGAGCGATCCATCTTCCCATCATACGATGAGGTTACGGACGGGCGGAGCGACAATCCAGTCCAAAAGCATAGTTGCGGTCGAGGCCGGAGATGCACCAGTCGGCGCCCCAGCCGATGCCGATCGGCCCGCCGCCCTCGACGATCGAATAGCTCATCTCGCGCGCCTTGTGGTCGCTGAAGAAGACCAGCGCCTTGCAGTAGCGGCGGGGAATGTAGTCGACGCCGGTCGCGCGATAGCCGATCTCCTGCACGCGATCGATCGTCACGATGCTGAGGCCGGACTTCCAGTACTCGTTTTCACGCGCGCGGAAGCCGAAGTTGATCTCGTCGAAAACCTTGGGGTGATCGCAGAAAGGCAGCGAGCCGGAATAGGGCGAATAGCGCTGCTCCGCCGGCGTCAACGGACGCGCCTGCGCGCTGGCGACAAAACCTTGCGCAAGCGACATCGCCAAGCTCAGGATCGCGAGACCGGATGCGGCCGTTTTCATTGCAAGACCTTTCTGATGCACTGACGCGCACGATGTGCCGCGCGCGCGAGACGGTCAAGCGGCGAAGCGTCACCGCAGCCTGATTCAGAAAGTCCGTGGCGCACGCGCATATGCAAAGGTCACGCTTACGCGGCCTTCTTCTGATAGTCCTTGATGTCCGAGAAGACGATCTTGGGCCACTTCTCTTCCTCGTAGCGCAAAGCCCAAGGTGAGGCGGCGAGGAACACCGGCGCCCCGTCGAGATCTTCCGCAATGGACGACGAAAAGGCGCGGCGGAATTTTTCCAGCTCGGCCGGATCTTCGGCGTTTACCCAACGGCACAGCTCGAAGCGGCTCGTCTCGAACGACACCGGCAAGCCGTACTCGGCCTGCAGCCGCTCGATCAGCACGTCGAGCTGCAGCGCGCCGACGACGCCCACGATGGCGCCCGAACCGTCCATAGGGGTGAACACCTGCACGACGCCCTCTTCTGCCATCTGCTGCAGGGCTTCCTTGAGCTTCTTGGCTTTCATGGCGTCGCCGAGTTTCACGCGGCGCAGGATTTCCGGCGCGAAGCTCGGCACGCCGCGGAACACCAGATCCTCGCCCTCGGTCAGCGTGTCGCCGATGCGCAAGGTGCCGTGGTTGGGAATGCCGACAACGTCGCCCGCATAGGCTTCGTCCGCGATCGCGCGTTCCTGCGCGAAGAAGAATTGCGGCGCGTTCAGCGCCATCGGCTTGCCGGTGCGCACCAGCTTGGCCTTCATGCCGCGCGTCAGCTTGCCCGAGCAGACGCGCATGAAGGCGATGCGGTCGCGATGATTGGGATCCATGTTCGCCTGGATCTTGAACACGAAGCCGCTCATTTTCGCCTCGCGCGGCTGCACGGTGCGCGACGAGGCTTCGAGCGCGCGCGGCGGCGGCGCGAATTCGCCAAGGCCGTCGATCAGATCCTGCACGCCGAAGGTGCGCAGCGCCGAACCCCAATAGACGGGCGTCAGATGGCCTTCGAGAAACGCTTCTTCGTCAAACGGCTTCAGCGCGTCGAGCGCGAGGCTCAGTTCCTCGGTGAAGGCGGCGCGCTCGTGCTCGGGCAGAAGGCCTGCGACCGCCGGATCGCCGGGGCCATTGACGGCGCGCGGTCCGTCTTCGGCGTCGATCAGGCGGATCTGGCTCTTGCGCAGATCATACGTGCCCTTGAAGTCGCGGCCGCGTCCGATCGGCCAGGTGATCGGCGCCGTGTCGAGCGCCAGCGTCTTCTCGATTTCGTCGAGCAGGTCGAAGGGGTCGCGCGTCTCGCGGTCGAGCTTGTTGATGAAGGTGACGATGGGAATGTCGCGCAGGCGGCAGACCTCGAACAGTTTCCGGGTGCGCGCCTCGATGCCTTTCGCAGCGTCGATCACCATGATGGCGGAATCGACGGCGGTGAGCGTGCGGTAGGTGTCTTCCGAAAAGTCCTCGTGGCCCGGCGTATCGAGCAGGTTGAAGACATTTCCGGCATATTCGAACGTCATCACCGAGGTAACGACCGAAATGCCGCGTTCGCGCTCGATGCCCATCCAGTCCGAGCGTGTCTGGCGGCGGTTGGCCTTGGCGCGCACTTCGCCGGCGAGCTGGATCGCGCCGCCGAACAGCAGCAGCTTTTCAGTGAGCGTGGTCTTGCCCGCGTCAGGATGCGAGATGATCGCGAAAGTGCGCCGCCGGCTGACGGGATCGGGAGTGGACATATCGACCTGACAGGAAGCGGGGCGCACACCGCCCCTCACAACGAAACCGGGCCGGGGTTTAACCCGGCCCGGTGCAAAAATCCAATCTTTGCTCGCTTGACCCTACTCCGCCGCGCGCGGCTCGGCGTGGGGCGGCGCCTCGAGCTCCGGCCCCGCCGTCTTGTTGCGGTCGTGGCTGTGGTCGCGGGCGATGAAGGAATAGACCGCGGGTGTCACAAACAGGGTGAACATGGTGCCGATCGACATGCCGGCCGCAATCACGAGGCCGATGTCGAAGCGGCTGCGCGCACCCGCGCCCGAGGCGAGGATGAGCGGGATCATGCCCACCACCATGGCGGCGGTCGTCATCAGGATCGGGCGAAGACGCACGCCTGCGGCGTGTTCGATCGCCTCGCGGCGCGAGTAGTGCTCCTCTTCCTGAAGCTTGTTGGCGAACTCGACCATGAGGATGCCGTGCTTCGTGATGAGGCCGATGAGCGTGACGAGCCCGATCTGCGTGTAGATGTTGATCGACCCCGCGCCCATGATGCCGAGCACGTTCAACGGCAGCATGGCGCCGAAGATCGACGTCGGCAGCGCGATCAGGATGATCAGCGGATCGCGGAAGCTTTCGAACTGCGCCGCCAGCACCAGGAAGATGACGATGAGCGCGAAGACGAAGGTCACGGCCAGCGCGCTGCCTTCCTGCACATATTGGCGGGCGTCGCCGTTGAAGTCGTAGGTGTAGCCTTCGGGGAAGACCTCCTTCGCCTTGTCCTGCAGGAATTCGATGGCTTCACCGAGCGTGCGTCCGGGGAACGGCACGCCCGACAGCGTCGCCGAATTCAGCTGCTGGAACGACGTCAGCGCGTTCGGCTGCACGGTGTTGGAGACCGTCGCGACCGTCGACAGCGGCACGAGTTCGCCCGTGCCGGTCTTTACCTGATAGCGCGTCAGCCAGTCTTCGGTCAGGCGGAACTCGCGCGGCGCCTGCGGGATGACCTGGTAGGACCGTCCATACAGGTTGAAGCGGTTGACGTAATTGCCGCCGAGCAGCGTCGCCAGCGAATTGCCGATATCGCTCATCTTGATGCCGAGACGGTTCGCCTTGTCGGCATCGATCTGGAATTCAACCTGCGGCGTGTCGAATTTCAGGTCGCCGTCCGTGAAGATGAACATGCCGCTTTCACGCGTCGCGCCCTGCATCGAGTCGAGCACGGTCGCAAGCTGCTGGTAGTCACCCGTGGAGCGGATGATGAACTGCAACGGCGGGCCACCGGTCGAGCCGGGCAGCGCGGGCGGCGCGAAGGCCAGAACCTGCGCGCCCGTGATGTTGGCGATCTTGCCCTGCAGCTCCTGCAGCACCTGCTTCTGCGAACGCGTGCGCTGTTCCCACGGCTTCAGCAGGAGGCCGACGAAGGCCTGATGCACGCCGCCCGAACCATTGATGGTGAAGACGTGGCTCTTCTCGGGGATCTCGTCGAGCACCTTGTAGAGCGCGCCCGTCGACTGCTCGAGATAATCGAGATTGGCGTATTGCGGCGTCTTCACGAGCAGGAACAGGATGCCCTGGTCTTCTTCGGGCGCCAGCTCCTTGGGCGTCGACATGTACATGATCCCGGTGAGCGCCAGCACGCCGACGAGGACCAGCATGGTCATGGCGCGGAAGTTCAGCGTCTTGTGCAGGCGCCGCTCGTAGCGCTTGCGCAGCGACTCGAAGATGCGGTCGAGGCGCGCGGCGAGACCGCCGTGGCCTTCGACCGGCGGACGCAGCAGCACCGAGCACATCATCGGCGTCAGCGTCAGCGCGATCACGCCCGACACCACGACGGCGCCGGCGAGCGTGAAGGCAAATTCGCGGAACAGCGCGCCGGTGACGCCCGAGACGAAGCCGATGGGCGCATAGACCGCCGCCAGCGTGATCGTCATCGAAATGACCGGCAGCGCGATTTCCCGCGCGCCTTTGATCGAA